>CALRLS020000464.1:0-4500 GCA_943368815.1 Cyanobium sp. NIES-981 | reverse complement strand
CGTCGTCATTATCACGAATAATAAGATTCATAAGCCGAAAGCTATTTTTCCTGATTGGATGAATTAGCTGAGGACGGTTGATTTGAAGTAGTGTTTTCTTCGGCATCAATTACCTGAACTTCAATCGACTTCGTATGGTCAGGGTTAGATTTTTCCGTAAATTTTAATTGTTCCTGCTTTAAGTTTGCTTTCTTGATAATAAGATTTTTTAGGAGATCATAAATGACCGATGATGCTATATTAACACCAATTGCCCCAAGTGTTATATAAACATCAGTTAAAGTTATTACTGCATAATGTTGCTCTTTTTTCTCTGTTTTTCGGGCAACCGCCACTTCGGTGAACTCGTCATTTTCATTCCAATATTTAATAATCTCATCCTCTGTTAGTAAAAGGTTTTTGGGTAGTTTTACAAAAAAATCCATAATAGTATTTAATAAAAGTTATATAATCAAAACTAATTATTCTTTGAACCTGTTTAAACTTTTTATTTTATGACGAAAAAGCGCCATTTGCAGGCGAAAGAAATAAGTTTAAGCAGGTTCTTTAGATAAAATCAAGTATGTCAGGTATTTATCCGGCTTTATTTTAAGAGCCATTTTTCAGTAATTCCAAAGGCCAAAAGCGCATCATAGAGAGTAGTTCAGGCTTTGCTTTTGCCATGAATTTATACTGAAACATCAGCCGGATTATAAGATAATAGCCGCAGATACCTGAGATTCAACATGGTAAAACAAAACTAATCTCTAACGAATTTGTATATGGCTTACTTGTAGAATTATAGTTAGTATAGAACCTGTTTAAACTTTTAATTTACAGCCGAGAATGAGATAGTTTTTACTCAGATGAGGCTAATTATTGAGTGCGTAGCAGCGCTACGGACGAAATAATTAGACGAAATATGAGTGAAAACTAGCCATTCGTAGGCTAAAGGAATAAGTTTAAACAGGTTCATAGTAAGAAATGCTTTGAGCTTTAGCGATATAAACCAATAATGCCGAAGTCTGATTTTCGATATTATTGATGTTCAAAATATATAGTTTTTTCTCCGCAATTCTTGAGTCAAAGCTTATCATTCAATCACTTATTCGAATGCAAAGCCACCGTATTACCTTCAGAATCCACAAAAAATGCCATATAACCGATTTCATCGCTTATTTTGGTTTTTGGCATTATTACTTTGCCTCCGGCAGGTTCAATTTTAGCCAATGCAATTGCCAGATCGGGGTTTCCGTTAAAGTAGATTTTGGCGCCATCGGCACTGGGTTTGTGCATTGGGCCTTGTACTAATGCTCCTGATACTTTACCGTTCATGTCTTCAGCCGGGAAAAAGGCCATTTGCATACCCATCATTTCCTGTTGATGTAATTCAATTCCGAAAATGCTTTCATAGAATTTAATTGCGCGATTGATGTCTGAAACCGAAATTTCAAACCAGTTCAATGTGTTTTCTTGTGCTGTCATTGTTTCGCAAGTTTAATTGTTTTTATTTCTATTTTTGATGGACTAAAATGGGTGTTTGTGAGGATTCAGACGATTTGAAAAATCGTGATACAATTACTGCATGTCTTTTAAATAGGTTTTCATCGGCTCCCAGTAGTACTCTTTCCAGCCGTCTGAGATAGAATCAGCCTTATGTGAAGGAATGTCCGCCTGCGTAAAAGATAGTTTTGTGCCGTTGCCGACTGCTTCAAACAGGAAGGTACAGATAGAGAAATGATCATCCGGCCAGCCGTCTTCGTCGAAATGCCAGGCTTGCACAATCTTTTTTCCTTCAATTAATTCAATATTGTATCCATGGCAATAGCCACCAAAAACATTGAATTTTCCGTTTTGTTCAGTACTCATGCTTACGGCTGATTCAGTAAAGGCGGCATGTTTTTCTTTATTCATTATCAAATCATATACTTCTTCTGGCGCAGCATCGAAAATGATGGTTTGCTCAATTTGTCTGGTTTCCATGTTGAGATAATTTATAGCCTAATGCAATTGGGTATTCGGTTAATTCTCTTGAATTGATGAATTATGCTGTTATGACGAATGAGTTTTCAAAAAGGGACAGAAAATGAAGTTTTTTTTGAAAAAAAATGAATTGATTGATTTGATTAAACAATTGTCTTGCAGAATATGCCAAATATTATAGGGTAGGGTAAAAAAAGTCGAAATCTTCTGGATTCTGAAATACCTAAAAAGAACGGAGGATTTTGCAGAAGCACAGCCTCTTTTTATTTACGGAATATTTATTTGAGAGTTCAGGATGAAACTGCATGGTTCATTGGAACTCATGACTTGCTCTTATGGATTATTGGCCAGTATAACTTATAAATTTGAACAATGACGGGCGTCTCTATACTGAAGGCATAAAGGGCTCAATTATGACTGATTTTTATATTATTTTCGGTTGTAAAGGTCATTTTCAATTTTGACTCGTTGCATCCTAATGTATGAAATTTGCTACATTAAAGCAGATTTTAGCCATTAATGAATGATATTTCATTCAAAAAAGATATTCCTTGAAAAACATTTAAACCAATTGGCAGAGCATATCAGGTCGACGAAAAACTGGCAAAGGCAATAGATTATACACTTATAAAAACCATTTAATATTTAGTCATTTATCCACCAGGGCCAACCAATTCCTGATTACTGTCTGTAAATCACTCTGCCTTTCTTTTACATGCGCTAAATCTCTGAAGACTACAATTCGTCTTCCGTCTTTATAGTCGCCTTCCAGAAAACCTGATTTATCATCCACTTTTGCACCGCTCGGGAATACAAGCATGATTTTGCCTTTGTAGAGATTCATCACAATCATATCCCGTTTGTATTCTTTAGGGTCAAATTCGGGCATTTCACCTGTATAATAAAAACTCGGATTGTTCCATTTTATCCGTTCGCCTACCTCAGCGTCTGTGCTTAAAATGATTTGCCGCAATGCTTCTATAATTTCAGCTATTGTTGGTTCAAGTTTTTTAATGTGTTCAGTTACCTGTTCTGTATCTGATAGTTTTACTTTCATGATTATTAAGCTTTTGATTTATTGATGAATAGCTGTCCGCCTAACCATGCACTGGGTAATGCCGTTATGATTAAGCTAATCGGATACCAATGAGGAGGCTTATCCCACTCGGCAATTGCACCGATTATGGCAACAACAAAGCCGATAAGTCCGCCTATCATTGCATGGCGCATAGGATTGTCCGGCGATAATTTTGCTGTCAGATAAGAGCCGATTGTTGCATATAAGCTGCGATAAAAAACGACAAAAATAATAAACCAGACCGGGTTCAGGTCTAATGGTAGTTTCATTAGCCCGGTTTGAATTAATATAATGTCGGTCAGAATGGAAATAATTACTACTAAAACAAAGCCTGCTAAAATTGCTCCGATGCTTTTTAAGATGTTTTTGTTCATTATCTGTTTAGTTTTATAGTAGTTTACAATATACAGACGAGAATTATAAGAAGTGCCGGATAGTGGAAATAATGCAGGTTTGAATGCTTTTTGCATAGTGGCAAACAGTCTACTTTCATCATTATTTACAGGCAATTTAATAAAGCATTATGATATTACAAAAAAATAGAAGTGAAGATTGCATGAAATTCATAGAATGTGATTATCAGAAAACCGTCCGGTAAATAAAGGTTAATCAGGAGTGAATAAAAACATTAAACCACCAGACCTAAAGCAACGAGCTGACACTGGTGGTTTCTGAAATAGCTGATGATTAATGAGCTATTTGTTTATCGTAGCTAATCATCCAGTTAATGCCGAATTTATCAGTAAACATACCGAAATAAGAACCCCAGAACGTATCAGCCATAGGCATGGTTGCCTGTCCGTCTGTCGAAAGTTCATTAAACAGGCGATCGGCTTCTTCTTTAGCGTCAGTATTGATTGATATGCTGAAATTAGTGCCAAATACCGTTTTCCCTGCCCATTCACCTGCAGTATCAGAACCCATCAGGGCTGTTTCCTTGCTTATCGGTAGGCTTATATGCATTATTTTATTGCCATCTTCCTCTGATGTCTCCATGCCTTCCTGAGGCGGCATAGCGTTAAATCTGTTCACGCTGGTAAATTCACCACCGAATGCAGACTTATAAAAATTGAAGGCCTCTTCGCAATTACCTTCAAAAGTGAGATAAACATTTACTGTTGTCATTTTATTATGGTTTTAATGCGTAAAAAACTGTAATTATATTTTTTGAACCTTGAAAGCAAGCTGAAGACTGGTGGTTTTTCATGGCTTAATAATCATTCAAATATAATTTAAAACTTAATAATCTGAAGTTTCCGTTGCTTTAATTTTGTATTATTTTGTCCGGTGTTTTCTCATGTATCAGGATAATTCCAAAACTAAAATTGCATACTCCTTTTGAATTTTATTGCATTATGATTAGTTTAAAGGCTGAATTAATACCCGGGCATGTTAGCAGAATTATATTATCCCTCGTCAATCGAACCTAAAGATTTGGATGCACACCTTGAAGATGGTTG
>CALRLS020000463.1:0-4523 GCA_943368815.1 Cyanobium sp. NIES-981 | reverse complement strand
TGTATTCTGCCTTAATACCGTATTTCTGCGTCAGTTGTGTGCACAATGTCTTTAATTTATTTTCTGACCGTGCCACCAGCACCAGATTATGTTTTTCGGCAGCCAGTCTGTCTGCCCAGACCTCACCAATACCACTTGAAGCCCCTGTAAGCAATGTAAATTCCATACTCATTCTGTTTATGTTTTGTTGCTACAAAGGTCTGGCAAATAGACCATATAAAAGTATCCAAATCCCTGTGCCTTGTATCCAAAATGAATGTTTAACTATGACTTGCCGTCCGCTTTTCAAATCGTCTCCTGTTAAATGTCTAATCAAATCAGTATCTTTACCTGACTCACGCTTGTATGAACAATTCCCGATAACTGAAAATCATGGTTGGGGCAGAGAATTTACAAGAACGCATGTGTTTGGAGATTGAGATACTTAAATATGCGCTTAGATGGAAAATGAAATTGATAAGGAATGGGAAGCCTTTAAAATTGCCCAAAGTGAATTATTGGCTAAGCAAAGGGAGTTTTTGAATAATCCAGCGTTTGTAAAGAAAGCAGGTGGTTTTTTAAACAGTCCAGATGCGGGAAACTTCCTGATTTTCTGTCAGAGTCTAATTGATGAAGAAGACAGAAACATCATAAAACTATTATTTAAAGACATTGTGGATACAGCATTGAAGGGGAATCCCACCACCATTGCGTTATCCAGAGGTGTAATCAAAACTTTGGATAATAAATGGCTAAAAGATAATTTATATCCAAAAATTATTCAGATATTAGTGGAAGTTGAAACTGAAGAACCGGAAGAGAATTATTGGGCGCATCAGAGAACCTACGAACTCCTGGAATATGTAGGATTTGAAGATGAAATCTCAGACTTTTTAGAAAAATGCAGAAACCATCCGGATCCTGATGTAGTTGAAATATATATTGATTATTATCCAAAACACTAATCTTTAACACTATGGCAAAGAAAATTATCGCAGGCATTTGTGTACTGCTCATCCTTATCCAATTTATTCGTCCGGAAAAAAACCTGTCCGACGATAGAAAATATGATATTGCTACCAAATATACTGTTCCGGACAAGGTTCAGCATTTATTACAAGTTTCCTGTAATGATTGCCATAGCAACAAAACCGTATATCCGTGGTATTCAGAGATACAACCCATATCATGGTGGCTGAACAATCATGTGGAAGAAGGCAAAGAACA
Source organism: Cyanobium sp. NIES-981 (assembly GCA_943368815.1). GTDB lineage: Bacteria > Bacteroidota > Bacteroidia > Cytophagales > Spirosomataceae > Emticicia. Next base: position 3,317 of record CALRLS020000463.1, on the reverse strand, counting down.
CCTCAATTTCTCTACACTTGCTGCATTGCCTATTGCCGTGCAAAACCATAAGTTTGAAGAAACCGTAGAAATGCTTGATGAGAAAGAAATGCCGATTCCATCGTATACCTATCTGGGTATGCACAAAGAAGCTAATCTGACAGATGAAGAAAGAGCATTAATCATCAATTGGGCAAAAGCACAAATGGACACCTTAAAGGCAAATTATCCTGCTGATAGTCTTATACTAAAAAGAAAGGCCCGTCCGGTGGATTGATAGGATATTAGCTTATATATTTTCCTGTCTTTTAATTTCCCCAGCTTAACCGTGCCACGTGCTTTTGCGGACTAGTATACACGTGACACGGTTTTCCCTTTTACATTTTTTCTGTTTTACAGCAGCGGCTGCCGCATTTTTCTGTTCCCCCTGCCCCCTGCCCCCTGCCCACGCCCTCTCCCACCTGCACTTCATCAACTAAGATTTGCAGTACGTCAATTTGTACAAAAACAAGGATAGCCCTTTTGTAATCTTGAATAAAAAAATCAAGAAATTATGAAATCGCTATTCTTAATCATTACAACGCTTAGTTCGTTTACACTTTTTGCACAAATAACAGGTAAAGTAACCAATCCCAAAGCAGAACCTGTTCCGTTTGCCAATGTGGTATTATTATCAGCCCAGGACTCCTCCCTCATTACAGGTACCGCTACAGACGAAACAGGTGATTTCGTATTGAGTCCTAAAACGACCGGAATGTTTGTTCTGCGCATCAGTAGCATTGGCTATCATAGCTACCAATCAAAAGCCTTTGCGTTTAATAATTCGCCTGTTCTGCTGCCCCTGATTCAGGTGACAGAAGAAAACAATGCACTCAATGAGGTAACGGTTTCGACCAAAAAAGACCTTATTCAAAATACGCCCACAGGGAAGATAATCAATATCCAGAGCAGCCTGATGACCAAAGGCAGTAATGCCCTGCAAGTATTAGAACGCTTGCCCGGGGTAATATCTGACAAACGCAATAACCAGTTCAGTCTGAATGGTCAAACCGGAGTTACAATCCTTTTCAATGGCCGTAGAGTACCGATGTCGATGGAAGAACTGATGAACCTGCTTGAAAGCACCGTGGCAGATAATATCGAAAAGATTGAACTCATCACCTCTCCAACCGCCCAATACGATGCCGACGGCGGCGCAGGAATCATCAACATCATTTTTAGAAAGAACGAAAACGAAGGTACTCGCCTTAACCTGTCTGCCACCGCAGGCTATGGGTATCGGGAGAAAGTCCTTAGTTCTATAGGCCTTTCGCACGGCTTCAAAAAAACTAATCTGAATGCCTCCTATTCATTCGGGCATAACCACGATTACTCAGGTTATCGTGGACAAGGCACTGCCAGATTTCCGTTTTTAGGCGGTGCCACCAGTACCATTTTTGGCGGTCTCACAGACCGTATCCAGCAAGTTCATAATCTGAATTTATTAGCAGATTTCCGTCCAACTGACAAAACTTCATTTGGTGGAGAATTTTCTCTGACATCAGGTCGTACAAATAACCTGGTTGAGATAATAGGCGACCGTAATATGCCCGATGGCAGTTTTATGAGCACAAGAGGATACTCTGTTGGAACTACCCACAAGCAAAACCTGATTACATCTGTCTATCTTACACATAAACCCAGCCCAAAAAGCCAGTTAAATTTTGATGCAAGTTATATTCTCTATACTAACAATAACCCGGCCTTGCTTACTTTCCGTTATTTCGACCGGGAGGGTAATGATATCGTACCGGCTAACCCGATTTTCAATTATGGTAATAGGGGGCAGAGCCATTCTACTATCCATGTGGGTGTTTTTAAGGCTGATTATACTTCTCAGCTTAGCGCTAAAATTCAATCCGAATTTGGTATAAAGACAAGCATTACCCGCAATGCAAACGACAGTAATGTGGAGCGCAACGTAAACGATGTGTGGGAGATTGACCCCCGTACCCAGAGCAATATATTTGGTGGAGAGCAGATATGGGCTGCGTATACTCAATTCAGATTCGTGATTAATCCCAAAGCAAATCTGCATGCAGGCTTGCGTTATGAATACTGGCAACGAGATATCAACACCTACAAAGATGCCTTTACCATAGCAAAGTTGTTCCCTTCGGTAGTTTACAGCTATGCAATCAACAAACAGTCGAATCTCAATCTTAGCTACATTCGTCGCATCACTCGCCCTGCATATACCGATTTAATCTCCAATCTGTTTTACAATGATGCCACCTTCGTATTTTCCGGAAATCCCTTATTAAAACCTACCATCAGCGATGTACTTAAAGCTGAGTATAATATTAAAGGCTATAACCTTGGTCTCTCATTTCAATACGATATGCATCCGATACTCCGCTACCAGATTACTGCCAATCCACAAAATGACATTGGTGTTTCATCGCCACAAAACCTTGATTATCAAAAGAGTATGAGCCTGTTTATTAGTACTCCCTTCCAGATTGCTTCCTGGTGGAAACTAACTCTTGGCAGTACAACTGCACTGCGTAGATATAAAATATCATATAGTCTTAATCCGGCTGAAAAAACCTATCTTTTCCAGAACCTGAATTTTAGCCAGACCATCTCATTGCCAAAAAACTTTGAAATAGAACTTTCAGGCTGGCAGAATTTCCCCTTCTTCGATGGTGCCAACCGTCTTAACGGTTTTGGAGTAGTGAATCTGGGCATAGCCAAGAAATTACGAAACGACAAAGGCACTTTCCAGCTAGCCTTACCTGACCTGTTTCAGACGGCCACTTATTATACACACATCGGCAGCATGACACTCATCGCCTTCAATATCAGAAGTGTCTCGCATTATAAAGAAGAAAGCGCCCGCTTCAGGGTTGTAAAACTCACCTTTTCAAGAAGTTTCGGCAAAAACACCCGGAATATCAACAGAAATACTGATAGTGAGGAGAGGGAGCGGGTGAGGTAGAAATGAGGGGGATAAAATGAATGGCTACAAAACGATATTTAGTAGCCATTCATTTTTTACAATCTCATTTTGGAGTTTCCCTCAAATTAAAGCGCCCACAAAACAGAAGAGACAGAAACCTTTATAATACCCTACAAACTACCCACCACCTTCAATTCTTCTTCCTCCCGTATCTGCTTCAGTTCTGCTTCTGCATCGGCCACCAGACCTGATTTTTCGATAGCTGTTTTCTGAGATAATATCGCTTTATCCCCATTCGCCGACTTCATGTTTCTGACAATGCTATCAATATCATTAATCATATATGGTGTAATTTCCGACTGAATATCCAAAGCGCTCAATGTGTTTTTCAAATCAG
>CALRLS020000462.1:0-4523 GCA_943368815.1 Cyanobium sp. NIES-981 | reverse complement strand
TTCTTGTTTTCGTTTAATTTTCGCTATTCAATAATAAATAACACTCATAGAAAAAATTGTGAAACATTGTGTAACTTGGTGTACATCGTGGCAAAAAAAGCGTTGATTTGCCACAATGTACACAAGGTTACACCAACCTATTTTCTAATTATTATTCGGTAACATAATTCTCCCATTTTTTCAGTGCAGCTGTGAAATCATCAGGTAGCTCCGTATCAAACTGTAGCCACTGTTTGGTACGAGGGTGAATAAAGCCCAGCGTTTTAGCATGAAGTGCCTGACGAGGGATGATTTCAAAGCAGTTTTCAACAAATTGCTTGTACTTGTTAAACACTTGTCCCCTCAATATTCTATCCCCACCATATTCAGCATCATTAAAAAGAGGGTGCCCCAGGTGTTTCATGTGGACTCTTATCTGATGGGTGCGACCTGTTTCTAAATTACATTGAATCAAAGAAACATAACGTAAATCTTTCAGTAATTTATAATGCGTAATAGCCTCTTTGCCATGCATGCCTTCCGGAAAAACATCAGATACCTTACGGTTTTTGAGACTTCTGCCTATAAAATTATGAACCGTTCCTGTTTCTTCTTTAGGTACTCCCCAAACCAGTGCATAGTAAGTTCGCTCAATGGTGTGTTCAAAAAATTGATTGGCCAGGAAAGTCATGGCATAGTCATTCTTGGCAACAACAAGCAGGCCCGATGTATCTTTATCTATTCTATGCACTAAACCAGGGCGGATTTCCCCGTTTCGGTGTGTAGGCAGGTTTTGCAGGTAATAAATCAGGCCATTCACCAATGTACCACTCCAATTACCGAAAGCCGGATGCACCACCATGCCCGCGGGCTTATTGATAATGAGAATATCATCGTCTTCAAAAACAATATTGAGCGGAATATTCTCCGGAATAAGCTCGGTATTTCGTGGTGGTTTTGGTAATGAATAGGTGATAATATCAAAAGGCTTTACCTTATAACTAGCCTTGGCAGTTTGCCCATTCACTTTAATTGTTTCTGCCTCAATAGCATTCTGAATGCGATTGCGTGAAAGATTCTTGGAAAAATGCGGTAAATACTTATCTAACCGCATGGCAACCTGTCCTTTATCAACGACTACACGTTGGTGCTCATAAAGTTCGTCTTCCTCGTCATTATCAATATTCTCTTGTATTTCAGACATTCTGCTTAATTTTGGTGCAAATCTATAAATTGCCTGCCTGACCTGCAATATTCTTAAAATATGGTGGTCAGACTTTGATTCATTGCACAAAGATATGCTTGATTTCGAGAAAATACTAAATCTACCCTCACCATTAGAGCCATTCCATGATTCTATGTTTGAAGAAAGAGGATTGAAAGTGTTTGTAAAAAGAGATGATTTGATACATCCGCAGATTTCAGGCAACAAATGGCGTAAACTAAAGTTTAATCTTTTAGAGGCAAAGAATCAGGGATATAAGAAGCTAATTACCTTCGGTGGTGCTCATTCAAATCACTTGTATGCCGTTGCAGCCATAGGCAAATATTTCGGCTTTGAGACAAGCAGCATTATAAGGGGAGATGAATTGAATGAGAATTCCAGCATTACCTTGCAATATGCCAGCGAATCTGGTATGAAATTATATTTTGTGTCGAGAGAAGCCTATAGAGATAAAAACCAATTGCGGAAAACATATGCCTCAGACGACCAGTATGTATTACCAGAAGGCGGAACCAATGCCTTAGCAATGGCAGGGGTAGGAGAGGTGTATCAGGAAATCGTGAATCAGCTCGGTTATGTACCTGATTATATTTTTTGCCCGGTCGGTTCAGGAGGTACCATTGCAGGTTTAATTAATGCAGCATCGGATACAAAAATTATGGGTATCTGTGTATTGAAAAATGCCCGATACCTTGAAGATGAAATATTGAGCCTTGTCGAAAACAAGGAGAATATTTCGAGAAAAAACTACGAGATTTTATGGGATATGCATCATGGGGGTTATGCAAAGAAAACACCCGAGCTACTTTCATTTATAGCAAAATTTGAAGTAAAGAACCATATACCAACAGAACATGTTTATTCTGGAAAAATGTTTTTTGCTTTTTATGAATTATTGAAAACCAGGATTAAAAATAACAGCACAATTGTATTAATTCATACAGGCGGATTACGCTGATATTATTCAGGCTGTAAATTCAAATCTATAATTAGAGACAGAAATAAGTTTATCTGTCGCTTTTCTCATTATTACTTAGAAGTGACGATTCTATTTTATTCAGGCGCGTTTCCAGTCTGTCGTTTCGTGCTTCCAATTGTTCACTTTTCGCAATTAGTTCTTTTATTGCTTCAACCAGAACAGGTGTAAGCCGTGCATAGTCAACAGATTTATAGCCTTTAGTATCGGTAAAGACCATTTCAGGGAAAATCTTTTCAATTTCCTGCGCTATAAAGCCAATCTGGTTTTTATCTGAAAAATTTCTATCCGGAAACTCATCTTTTCTCCAGTCATAACTCACACCATTTATTTTCATTATATCAGATAGAGAATTTTTCAAAGGAATAATGTTCTTCTTGAAGCGTATATCAGATGTGTTCACAAAGCTTATACCTGATACAGTTCCGGTGAAAGTGCCGTTTCCGGCATTATTTACCCAGAAACGCCAGTTGTTGCCAATCCAGATGCCAGCTTCTGTGTCACCTTTTAGCCCATAAAATGCCCCATCAGCAACGGAAGTACTATTAGTCGAATTACTCAGCCATACTCCTGAGGTAAATCCATTATGTCTTACCCGGATTCTGCCATTCACATCTAAAAAGCCATCCGGATTTGTCACACCTATACCAACAGCCCCATTGCCTTTGATTCTCATTTTTTCAGTAAAAGCTGCACTTCTTCCGATTCCGAATACAATATCGTCATTAACTGTTGGTGTGAAAATCTGGAATTGACCGGTTTGAATACCTATTCCGAAATGATTGGTAGTATTATTAGTGACACCCCCAAAAAATGAAATTTTGTCACCTGCATCATCGCTGAAAGATATTGGATAAGCCGGTGTCAGTGTTTTAAAACCTATATTATCCATTGAAACCAAACCTACCGCTCCGGTATAGCTACTAAAATATCCGCCTATGCCATCAATTGAATAACCCTCAACCCCGATTCTGGTTCCATAGCCAATTCCGAGTACTCCGGCAGGTAGCGTTGAGCCAGAGGCGCTAGAAACAAGGTTGTACGCTAATCCAACAACTCCCTTTACACCAAATCCCTCAACAGAATTACCGTAAGCGCCTACGCCAACACCTCCATGGCTTGCGTGTAAGCCGAAGCCATATGATTTAGAACGATTAATTGCCCTGATACCGGTTGTATAAAACCCGGTGGTATCTTTATGGTCGGCACGCATAACAGTGGCGATAGATGTTTCTGAAGCATCGATAATCGCTTCAAATTTAGGAGATTGTCCAAAAACAAAATTGATTGCAAAAAAGAAAATAAGTACGTATGCTCTCATGACATTAGGTATTTGATTTTGTTTAAACTAACCTGTCTTTTATTGCTTTCACTACAGCCTCTGATTTTGAATTCACATGAAGCTTTTTGTAAATATTATTGATATGGCTTCTGACAGTGCCCATACTGATAAAGCAATTAGCTGCTATCATTTTATAACTATCGCCATTTACGAGGCATTTTAGAATATCCATCTCACGTTCTGATAAATTACTCTCTTCATTTCTGATAATTTTGGCTTGTGAGAAAAACTCCAGAACCTTACGGGCAATGGCCGGTGTCATCGGCGAGCCACCATTATGAATATCATGAATGGCTTCAATAATTTCTATTATTCTTGATTTTTTAAGCAGGTAGCCGGATGCTCCGGCCTGCAAGGCGCTGAATAGCTTTTCTCGCTCTTCAAAAACTGTCAGAATAAGAATATTGATTTCGGGGAAATGCTCTTTAACTATTTGCGTAGCCGCAATACCGCTCATGATGGGCATATCAATATCCATCAGAATCACTTCCGGTGTATTTTCTCTACAATTCTTTAAAATGTTTAGCGGATTTGAATAGGCACCAACCAAAGTGAACTCTTCTGAGTTCTGCAATAAATGACTCAAACTCCTTTGCAGCGTATCGTTATCTTCGTAGATGGCTACTTTGATTGGCATCCTGATTCCGGTTTGAAAAATTATGTGACAAAACTCTATAATTTATATTGCCTTGTCAATCAGATAAATATATGGTTTTGGTCTGAGACAGACGCAAAAGGCAGAAGGGCAAGCATGCCTGATTTCCTATAATTCAATAGAAAAGGTAACTGTTGTGCCTTCGTTTGGTTCACTTGTAATGGTCAGATGCCCACCTATTTTATCTGCTCTTTTTTGCATATTTTTCAAGCCATTCCGATTTGATTCCTTCTGTTTATCAAAGCCGATACCATCATCCACAATGCTTATTTTGAGAAGTTTTTGTTCAATGGAGCCATTAATCGAGGCATTTTTGCATTGGCTATACTTAACAAGGTTGTTGATT
>CALRLS020000461.1:0-4527 GCA_943368815.1 Cyanobium sp. NIES-981 | reverse complement strand
TGATTTTAAAGATTTAAATACGCTCCGGCATTGGCTTAAAGATAACCAATACAATGCATTTGTAACTTACTTTATCGGCGATAGTGCAACCTATGCCATGAAGATTATGCCTTCTGCCATTAAGTTCATCAAGCTTCCACGAGACAGGCAAAACCTCAGTTCACGCTTTATCAACTTTTGTGCTGATGCCGATACACTCAACAAACATTTCCCTGCATTTCTGACACTCTCAAACCAAATATACAAGCGATTGATACAATCACTTGAAGTACCTGAAGGAAGAGTGATTATCTCTTATGACGACAATTTCCTGCCATTCGAGGCATTGAGCGGTTCGTTAAAAAAAGAAGACTTTCTGATAAGACATTGTGCTATCAGTTATGCCTATTCTGCTAATTTTCTACTCGAAAGTATTGAAGCCAAAAACCAATACAGAAATTGGGTAAACAAACCATCATTTTTAGGTGTAGCCCCAGTTAATTTTGACAAATCTCTTTCTGTCTACGACCTTCCTTTATCGGCTAATTCTCTCAAAAACATTGATGGAGTATTTGATGGTAAACTCCTTTTAAAGAATGAGGCTTCTAAACAAACCTTTATGGAGCAGTTTCCTAAGCATCGTTTGGTACAACTATATACTCATGCTGACACCACCAATAAAGGCCCTGTGTTCTATCTGCACAATGCGCCCGTATATGTCTCTGAAATCAGACGTTCCCAGGCCATGCATACCGAAATGATTGTATTATCTGCCTGTAAAACAGCGCTGGGTAAAAATGTTAAGGGAGAAGGCGTTTTTAGTCTGGCAAGGTCATTCTCGGCTTTGGGTATTCCATCATTGATTACTACGTTATGGAATGTGGATGAAAAAGCCACCTACGAAATCACAGAGCTTTTTTATCAGAATCTTAGCGAAGGCCTTCCAAAAGACCTTGCGCTGCAAAAAGCCAAGCAGACTTTCATAAATGCCAATACCCGTAATATATTACCCACCTTGTGGGCTCCTTCAATACTGATTGGGGATGCTGCGCCTGTAGAACAGCCTGACTTGTGGTTAATCGGAATTATAAGTATTCTGATAATCGGAATAGGCATCTTTATCTATTTCAGATATAGAGCATCTGCCTTGTTTCGTTTCTTAATAAAAACATAACAGGCCTTCTTCCGTATTTTTCGCTTTAGTTTCCGTCTTTTACTCCCGGAATCCACTAAGGATTTATATTTTGTTAAGATATTCTGCATAGAAGTTTTCAAATCGCATTTGTTGAATTCATCTCCTGTTTTATATCCGGCTCATCATCATAAAATGTTAATCAATGAAAAAATCAGTACAGTTTTATTCAATCATTTATCTTCTACTTCTCACACCTTTGTTCTGCTTTGCACAAAAAGGAAAAAAGATACAGCATCCCAAAAATATTATTTTGCTAATAGGCGATGGTATGGGTACTTCTCAAATTTTCGCAGGAATCGCAAGCAGTAAACAAGCACTCAATATTGAGAGAACCCAATACATAGGTTTTCACAAAAATCAGGCTACTAATAATTTTATTACTGACTCTGCAGCAGGCGCCACCGCTTTTGCAACAGGTGAAAAAACCTTTAATGGCGCTATTGGTGTTGATAAAGACAAGAAAAGCTTAACCACCATTCTTGAAATTGCAAAGCAAAAAGGACTTGCTACTGGTTTGGTAGCTACCTGCGCTATTACAGATGCTACACCTGCCTCATTTATTGCACACCAGCCTGCAAGAGCTATGATGGAAGAAATTGCCGCTGATTTTCTTAAAACTGATATTGATGTTTTTATAGGGGGAGCCCGTAAAAACTTTGCACAACGCAAAGATGGCAGAGACCTTATTGAAGAACTGAGAGTGAAGAATTATCAGATTGCCAACTCAATTGAAGAGGTAGAGAAAGCCACATCAGGCAAACTGGCAGGTTTTCTTGCAGATGCAAACCCGGTTAAGATATCAGAAGGCAGAGGCGACCAGCTGCTTGTATCTTCCCAAAAAGCCATTGATATACTTAAACAGAATAAAAAAGGATTTTTCCTGATGATTGAAGGCTCGCAGATTGACTGGGGCGGACATGCCAATGACACACAATATATTGTCAATGAAGTGCTTGATTTTGACAAAGCCATTGGTGCAGCATTTGATTTTGCCGATAAAGATGGTAATACCCTTGTAATTGTAACAGCCGACCATGAAACTGGTGGTTTTTCGATCAATGGTCTGAAAGATGGAGCAATAGAAGGTAAATTCACTACTGGTGGGCATACAGGTGTTATGATTCCGGTTTATGCTTATGGCAAAGGCGCCGAACTATTTTCGGGCATCTATTTCAACAATGATATTTTTCATAAAATGAAAAAGGCTTTTGATTTTAAATAAAGAATCATTCATACAATCCAAAATAAGAATAGACCAACGGGCTGCGTTGGTCTATTCTTATTTTTATAATATCATCTGGCCATGCAACTCTACCTGCAAATTTGTGTCATTGCATATATACGTAAGTTCTACAATAGAGATATTTTATGGAAAAAGCTTTGAACCGGAACCGTTGGGTTGATTATCTGCGCTCTGCGCTTACTGTATTAGTGGTAGCCCATCATGCAAGTCTGGCCTATACTACCTTCGCCTGGTTCGATAAAGAAGCATACATCCGGTCAACACATGCCATTGTTGATAATACGCGATGGGTAGGGCTGGATATTTTTGAGAATTTCAATGATATATTTTTCATGTCATTGATGTTTCTTATTGGAGGGCTGTTCTTATCCAAAAGTATTGATAAAAAAGGCATATCCGTTTTCATTAAAGATAGATTTTATCGGTTGTTTTTACCCTTCATCGTTTTAGGAACTGCCTTGATGCTGATAGCCTATTTCCCCTCTTATATTATTGCCAAAGAGAGTAAAGATATAGCCGCCTATATCCAGGATTTCTTTGTTGTGGAGCGATGGCCGGTCGGACCACCCTGGTTTATCTGGGTGCTTTTCGTTTTTAATACGCTCATTGCATTTCTCAACCCGCTTATTAAACTAATCAGTAAAAATACAAATACGTTTATCTCTTCTCTTCAGAATAAACCGCTGATATTATTTCTTATCTGGTGGCTGGTAACATGGTTATTATATGTACCAGTTGCCCATAACATCGGTGCAGGTACCTGGACGGGTTTCGGTCCCTTTGATTTCCAGTTAAGCAGGGTTTTGCTTTATTTCGGTTATTTTATATTCGGTGTTTTAATCGGCACCACCGATTTCAATCATCAATTATTCTCCAAATCTTCAGCTATAGTCAGGAATTGGTGGGTTTGGGTACTACTCGTCTTAGCAGTTTATACTACATTGACCAATATTGAGCAAAAGGAGATATTATCAGACATGGTAAAGACCCGTCAATTAGGAGAGTTTAACGCCTGGATGATCTACTTTAGTATTTATACTGCCTCGTGTACTTTGAGCAGCCTTGCATTCATCACAACTTTCAGGAAACTCATCCAATCATCGTTTTCATGGTGGGATTCGCTGACAGCCAATGCTTATTTGATTTATCTGACACACTATATTTTTATTGTATGGATTCAGTTTCTGCTATTGCCTTATGATATGTCGGCTTTTGTGAAATTCTTGCTGACATTTGTGTTTTCGTTAGTATTAAGCTGGGGATTGAGTATATTGTTAAGAAAAATCAAGGTTATTAGTCAGTACTTGTAAATAAACCTTATCCGAACAATTATGCAGCTCTTAAAAGACTATATCCAATCTCAAATTAATATTGACGAACATGATTTAGAGACTATTGTTTCGTGCTTCAAGGTTAGGGCAGTAGCAAAGAATAAATTTGTTCTTAAACAGGGGCAAATCGCAACAGACTATTTCTTTGTTCAATCGGGTAGTCTACGCATTTATTTTAATCATGGAGATAAACTCATCACAGGTTGGGTAGCCTTAGAGAATGATTTTTTTACCGAGCTTGAAAGTATGCGAAACCAAACCCCCTCTCGTTTCAATATTCAGGCTATGGAAGATACTATACTGCTCACCATTAAGCATCAAGTAATGGAGCAATTGTATAGTCAATTTCCTAAATGGCAACAATTTGGTCGGCAATTGTGGGAAAAAGCCTTTTTGAAAGTTACGGAAGGCTATATTAATTTTCAAACCATGACAGCTGAAGAAAGGTACCTCACAACCATGCAACAGTCAGATTTACTTCAAAGAGTGCCCTTAAAAGATTTGTCATCTTTCTTAGGTATCACGCCTAATTCATTAAGCAGAATCAGAAAAAATATCAAATAAGCCACTCATCACAGCTTTTATTACCATTTGGTAATTTTCCCAAACCATTTATTGTGGAGTTTTGCATAATTAGTCACTCCTTAAAATACATGTAACTTATTGATTTGTAGCTATTTAGGCAAAAAAAAGCGTTGGTTTTGTTTGTGTAAAATTGCCAGTTTTTGTATATTTACCTATCAAAAAGCAGCAAAATGTTAGGTAAAATAAAACCGGAT
>CALRLS020000460.1:0-4540 GCA_943368815.1 Cyanobium sp. NIES-981 | reverse complement strand
TGGCAATTTATGGGTCGGCAGGGTCAATTTATCCTGAAGATTATAACGAAGCGGGCAGTATGTGGGAGCACCTGGAACGTAACAAAATCGATTTTTTTAACTTTGGGTTTGGTGTTGAAATGGCAGGCGCTTATAGTGATAGTACCATGAAATATATCGGAGAACTCTACACCGTCAATTATCCGCTTCCGGCAGCTCTTTATGATAAATCGTCAAGAACTTTCCCGACTTATAATATGGCCATCCCTGACCAGTTCAGAGCCGATTTGTTTATGAAAGAATTTAACCGGAATTGGAGCAAAGGGAATCTGCCTTCGGTAATTACGCTGATGTTGCCCAACGACCACGGCACCAACGAACGCCCGAACGCAGGCTATCCGTTTCAGGCAAGCTATATGGCAGACAATGATCTGGCACTTGGGCGCACCATTGAATTTCTGTCAAAAACACCTTATTGGAAAAATATGGCGGTTTTTGTTACAGAAGACGACCCACAGGGCGGTGTTGACCATGTAGATGCACACCGTAGCCTGTTGATGGTAGCATCGCCATACACAAAGAAAGATTATGTAAGCAAAGTGCATTATAGCTTTGGCAGTATCTTCAAGACATTCTGGCATATACTGGGTATTCCTTACCTGAACCAATATGATGCAGGCGCCACCGACCTGTCAGATATTTTTACTGATACCCCTGATTTCTCACCATACAATGCACTGCAATCAGACCTTCGGCTATTCGACCCACAAAAGGCTTTAACGCCCATAGACGAAAAATTTGACTGGAAATTCTTTGCCACCTCCGAAGAACTGGACCGCACAGAAACCATGCAAAAACGCAGAGATGATGATGATAAGGTTGAGAAGATGAGAACTAAGCCTAAGAAGAAGAATTAAGCCGGATATTGGTTTTACATAGAAGGGTTTCCCGGGAGGGAGGCCCTTTTTTTGCATTTACATAATCAAAGAGAAAATTATTGATAGTTCAGGATTTCTTATCAGGCTTATTATATGATTTTGGTGGTGGTTTTTGTGGGGTTTCATTGTTGGTTTGTTTGGTTGGTGTGGGGGAGGGGTATTAGGGTTCCATTTTAGATAAATGAATGCTGAATAGTTAGCATTTTAATCTCTGTGAGAATAGTTTATTTCCAATTCACTAATGATACGACTTTAAGGATGGTAAATATTTCATACTACTCATAACCTCTTATTATTATTTCCATTTCATTATTTCCTGTTGAACATTACGTAAAGTGAATTAATGTAATAAGTTATTATAGATTAAGAGTTTTTCAGAGATAGTGCCAATGTTTTTAAGTAAAAGTTATGACCATCTTCTGTAAAACTATAACTCAAGGCTGAATGTATTTCTTGTTTTTGCACAATTTTAAGGATTTTAAGTTTTTCTAAAATTTCAATTCGGGTTCTTTCTTCCTGATTTTGTTTGAAAAGATCGAAGTAAAGTACTGAAGTTATTTCATTACCAAAAGTACGTAGGAAATTAAACAAATTTTCATCCTCACCAATTGCCTGATTTTTAAGTATCAATTCTAATTGGTCATAGTTTAAACCAAAATACAAAGCGTTATCATTTATTTTTGCCAATTGATTTCTCAAATCAGAATTTTCCTTAGTTAACTTTGCTATCTCCTCAGCTACAACACTTGTATTTATAGCATTATCTCCTCTTATCCACCCTTTTAATTCTTTGCTATAACTAAATTCTGATAAGGTCTCGTGAATAGCCAATTTTATGTCTTTTTTATCGTCCCAAATCTTAACAAGATTTTTCATTACTTTAACCCTAAATTCCTTTAATTCTTTTTGATTTTCTTTCTCAATTACTTCGCTACCTCTTAGTTTCATCTTTTCTTCCAAAGCTTTTTCATTTATTACAACCGCAAATAAAGGCTTACTCTTTTCAATAGCATATTCATATTCCAATTGAGTATAGCTTTTACCAGTCTTTGAATCAATACTTCCGTATCGTCCACCAAGAATAAGTAAGTAAACATCAGATTCATCAATCCATCTTTCAATAACTGTCATTTGTGATTCATCGCCAGCAGAAAATAATTCCATACCTGCAGGTATATTCCCTGAGGATAGAATAGCCTCTACAGCTGCTTGCCTTTCCTCAATCAAATCAGTATATGTAGAGGATACAAATACTTGCAGTTTTTTTTCTTTCATAATTTACTTGTCCTAGAACTTATTATTGCTTTTAAGAAAAAATTATGTCCATCTTCTGTAAATTGATAAATACTTTTTACTGGGCTTGTAGAAGCTTTTTTTAATAAAATTTTAAACTGTGTTAAACGAATCAAAGCTTTTTCAGTCTCATCGGATATTTTGATTTGACTTTTATCAAAGATTAGAAATTTATTAGACTTTGAAAGAGTTTCTCCAAGTTCTAAGAAAAATTGAAATAGGTTTTTTGAAGTTTCTTTAATGATAAAAGTATCTAATTTTAGAAAAGAAGATAAATCGTTGTAAGATAAGCCTGCATAAAAAACATTGTCTTGGCCTTTCCCAATTTCTAATTGCTTTCTTAGTATGTCATTTTCAGTTGTCAGTCTGCTAATTTGATCAATAAGTATTGAACTATTTTCAGCGTTGTTACCTCTTACCCATCCTATCAATTCCTTTCTATAACTAAAATCAGATAAAGTCTCATGTATGGCAAGTTTTATGTCTTTTTTATCATCCCAAAATTTTACAAGATTTTTTAATACTTGTTGCCTAAAAACTTGTAATTCCTTAGGATTTTCCTTCTCTATTACTGCGCTACCTTTTTCTTTTATCTTAGCTTCTAAGGTATTTTCCGTTATTACAACCGCAAATAATGGTTTACCTATGCTAAGAGCATATTCATACTCTAAATGAGTATAACTCTTGCCAGTTCTAGAGTCGATACTTCCATATCTTCCACCAAGAATAAGTAAATAAACATCTGATTCATCAATCCATCTTTCAATAACTGTCATTTGCGATTCATCTCCTGCTGAGAATAACTCCATACCAGCGGGGATGTTTCCAGAAGATAAAATTGCCTCAACAGCAGATTGCCTTTCTTCAATTAAATCAGTATAAGTTGAGGATACAAATACTTGCAGTTTTTTATCTTTCATGAATGCGTTATAGAGATATTGTTTTACATTGTTGATACAGTATTTTGTTGAGAATTGACTGCGCTTTCAATTTGTTGAAATGTATTTTTTCGTATAAGATTTATTTTAAATAACAGGGATATTGATAAGAGTATACAAATTATTGAAGAAATTGTGAGAATTGAAAATACTAAAGTTGTAAAAAGGTGCGTGTAGTTAATAGCAATGGATATTATAGATGGGCCAATAATTAATCCAAAGTCGCCCCAGAATCTTTGAATCCTTGAATCACGGCTAATTCTTAATCTATTGGCAGACGAATCCCAATGATTTAGCTTTATTCCATTTTCTTTAAGGTATTTATTTAATTCTAATTCTCTATAAAGTACTAAACCAGAAATAAGTTGATTATGATGAACGATAATAAAAAGAATACCTATGGTTAAATAGGGTATAATTAAGAGGAACGTTGGGTCTTTAGCTTGAATTGCTGCTGCCCCTAACGCAGCAATTGCTCCAAGAAAAATCATTAGACTATTCTCTCTAAGTGTTACTCTCGTAAGAATGTCATTTTGTACTGACCCATGATATGCAATAAAAACAGCTAGTTCTTTTTCTTCAACTTTTGTCATTAATTAGATTATTTTTAGCTAGAAAGATAGTTAAAATTTAGTATCCAATTATTAAGAAGTGGAAATATTTATTATCTGGTACTATGTGCAAAATTTTGGATTGCCAAAAAACACAAAAAAATATCTTGTTTTTTTTCGATAGCCCAGCAGGGAATCCACAACCTACTGATTACAAGTCAGTTGCTCTATCAGCTGAGCTATGAAGGCATTTATTTCTGATTTCATTACTCCGCGCCTTACTTTGGTCTGAAATCGTGGTGCAAAATTAATGGTTTCAGTTATTCTTGCTATTCATTTTTTTCTTTACTGTTTATTACTAAAAATCAGTTTTACTATTCCTATCATTTTTTCTTTATCGTTTGGGTTTGACTCTGCTATAAGAATTGTTAAAGTAGTGAGTGTTTCGGGGCTTATTTTTTTTCTGAAATCATAACCTGCTTTTTGTAATAGCCATATAAAACCAAATGCTCCACTACGTTTGTTGCCATCGTTGAATGGGTGATTCTTGATTATAAAATACAGCAGATGGGCGGCTTTTTCCTCTACTGTCGTGTACGCATCTTGCCCAAATACACTTTGAAATACACTGCCAAAAATACCAGCTAAACTTCCTTGTTTCTTTTCTTGTGCAAAAAGTGCAGTGGCTTCACCCTTATTAATAAGATTGATTTTAAGCTGTTGCAAATCGTGATATAGTTCCTCTGCTGAAGCTTTTATTTCTTCAATTGTACCATTTTGTGGAAACTCATTTTTATCATAACTATCTAAGGCAAAAAAAGCACTTGAAAATGACTGTATC
>CALRLS020000459.1:0-4559 GCA_943368815.1 Cyanobium sp. NIES-981 | reverse complement strand
ACCGCTTATTTCAAAAACAGCTTTTTAAGGAATGACTAATTATTTTTGCATTGCAGGACGTAATTCCGCTTGAAGTATCTAAAGCGCAACCGCTTAATACAAGTATAAGTCTGTCTAATTCACCTCCATCACTTACAGTTGAGTCTATATCGCCTACAAATACGAACGGAGTAACAGTAAATCCACCACCAAAAGCTATTGTAGCTGTTGCTGAACCATGAGCTCCCGGATTAGCGAAGAAAGTGGCAGTTGTAAATCGGTGTATTCTGATATTAGGTTTTCCGGATTTCAGTCGTAGAACGAGAGGGTGATATTATAATATGTGGGGAGAACTGGAAGTTCTCCCCACATATAAATACTTGCCCCACAATGTTTATTATCTCGGCCAGATATTATCCTTTGCATCCTTGTCCGGGAATCGCCCGTTAGGGTCAAGTGTTATCTGTTTGATTTTTCGTTTTCCGAATTTCATTTCTGCATCGAATGTACGGCTACCATCAAACCATACCGAAACAGGCCATGTAACTATGGCTGTGCTGGCATCCAGCATTTTTGCATTTGGTAATGTTTTGATAGCAGGGCCTTCTGCCTCAAATTCTACTTTCAAAACAATAGGAGAAGGCATTTCACCTGCCTGATGCACTGTTACAATAGTTTTATCTTTATTGGTTTTTACCTCTTTGATTGAGCCATTAACCGATTCTGTAGTAAATAACCAGTAATACCAGAACCAGTCAAGATTTTGTCCCAGCGCATTATTCATGAAGAACATGTAATCCCATGGTGAAGGATGTTTAAAGCTCCATACTTTAGCATATTCTTTCATTGCTTTCATTACTGCCTCGTCACCAACAATACCGCCCAACATCGAAAGCATTAAAGGTGTTTTACCATAAGTCTGGAAGCGATAGCCACTACCTGCGTCGTTGGCACTCCACATCATTGGGGCTTCGTCTTCCTCACCGCTCTGTCTGCCATAACTTTGTCCAAGACCATCCAATTTATACGGTTGTCCTTTGCTATCAGCAGCCGAAAGAATATTCATGTATTGATTAAAGCCTTCGTCCATCCAGCCATAACGGGTTTCATTGTTGCCGATTACCATCGGCCACCATTGATGACCTGTTTCGTGGTCAGCTGCCCCCTGATTAGAATTGATTACCATCGGGTACTCCATTCCGGCACTCGGGCCATCCTGTAAGGTCATTTGAGGGAAAGGGTAGGGAGTCCAAAGGGTAGAATAAAACTCTAAAGCATGACGGGTAATTTCTCCTGCCTTTGCAAATAATTTAGCTCTTTCAGGCAGGTAATACATATATACGGGTATAGCGCTTTTGCCGGGGATAGTAGCTCTTGTGGCTTTCCAGACAAATTTATCAGCTGTAGCCCAGGCAAAATCGTTTACCTTATCAGCTGCAAAATGCCAGGTAAGCTTATCTCCGGGAGCAGTTGCTTTTCCTGCTTCGTCGGCACTCACAATAGTAACTTCATCATTACTATTTAAAACAGTTGTCAGGCGCTTTCTTGCTGTTTCATTCAGTACCTGCTCAGGGTTTTGTAATACACCAGTACCACTTACAATCCAACCACCCGGTACTGTGATGCGTACATCAAATTTTCCGAAATTATTATAAAACTCAGATGGTCCTAAATATGGGCTGGTTTCCCATCCTCTTAAATCATCATATTTCGCCAATCTCGGAAACCATTGTGTTGGTTGAAAAAGTTTATCGTCAAAACGTTGTGTCATCCGGTGTCCTACTCCGTTAGGGCCACCCGGTAGCTTGGTATGCCAGGCAATTTCTACTTCGGCGTTTGTTCCGGCCTTGATTGTCTCTTTGAGATTAATAGTGGCAATTGTGCGGTTCAATCCCCTTATTGCCTTTTGATCAATTTCTGTCCCAGCTACTTTAAGGCTTGTAACTACCATCCCTTCGGTGGCTTCGGCAGGGGTTGAAAAACCACGGGGTACTTCCGCACGGAAAATATTGTGGTCAAGGCGCAAGACAAGCGTTTTTAAATCTTCGTTGCCGTTGTTGTGTATCAGTATTTTTTCAGTACCTGTGATAGTCTGGCTTGTAGGGTCGAGACTTGCCTGAATGGTATAGTCGGCTTCGAATTGCCAGTAATTGGGGCCAGGTTTCCCTGAAAAATCACGGGTACCCGCAGCAAATGCTTTACGGATAGCATTGGTCATGGGTACATCCTGACGGATTGTACGTTTGTTGGTCTCTATAGATGAACGCTGCGGAACTGAAGTATTCTGCTGGGCAAAAATAGAGGAAGTGATGAGTAAAAGAACTCCGGATAGGGCTCGCATAAGTTTGTTGAGGTTTAAGAGACCCTAAATAAGCAAAATAATAGGAAAGTGGCAAGTTAAAAGTGATTAAGGTAGCGTGTCACACGCGGGTGGCGTACGCTATACTCGGTCTCAAAAGGGTGTGGCACGGTTGGATGGAACTTATTAAAAAAGAATAGTAAGTTTTTCTGAGTGTCTAACCGTGCCACGCCCTTATACGGACGAGTATAGGCGTGACACGGTAAAAAAATAATTCTTATATTTGAATAAATGATTTTGCCTAATCTCTGAAACAATGATTAAAAGACTCATTACCATCTTGTTATTCAATGCATTTCTTCAGTCGGTATCTGCTCAGAAACTTACCTATACTTTTGATTACCAGATTGACACAAAAGAAAGTATCATATACGACGACTCTGTTAAGTTCAAAAATGAAAGGTACATCAAAAGCACATGGCTTAACAGCAAAGACCGGAACTATGTTGCGATGCTGCGCTACGATAAGGACTCAAGCCAGAATAGACTGATTATCTATGATTTTAATGCTTTAGAAATGTATATCATATTTCCGAATAAACCCGGAAATATGATAGAAATACAGCCAATGGAGACAGCGGGTCTGAACCTTGCTCAGGATGAGACGCCTCTTTATTTCCGGCCTAATCTTGGCAGAAAAAAGAATATTGACGGATATTCATGCAGAAAGATATGGGAGAAAAATCCGAGTCATTCTTCTGAGCTCTGGTTTACCAGGGATATTCCGGATGCGCCCGAGCATTCATTTCATGCTATTTATATATTTGCCAAACAACAACCTAAGTATAACGGTGTAGCCGTATATTATCGCCTTGATGACGGTATTTCTCATGTAAAGAAACATTTGATTGCTGCACAAAAGAACAACCGGAAAGTTGTGATAGCCGGTAATCTATTAGTAGAGTTTGAGGGTGATTTTAAAACCATAGCGACAAAACCCTAAGCCTCAGATGATACAAAAAACACTTCTATTAGTAATCACAGCCATTACAATAGCAGGTTGCAGGAAGGCAGCATCCGAAACTGTGGTTTTGAACTTTGAAAAAGATTTAATACCGGAAGGAATTGCCCTTGATGCAAAATCGGGTAAGTTCTTTTTAAGCAGCCTTAGAAAGAACAAGATTGTAAAGACAAGTTAAGTGAGGACAAATTCTTTCATGGACATTTTTTTACAAATCTCCATTGAAAAGAAACCAAAATCAATCACGGTTTACCGTGATATTTGGGGTTAGGATAAAACTTTAAAGCTATTTGGGGCCTATTGCTATTATATTCCAGGTGCCGCTAAAGGTGATTGAAGCATTGCTGGTATTGTAAAACCTAACCCTAAATGAGTTTTCGGTAACTGAAACAATAGATATAGTAATTTTATAATATTCATCTGATTGATTCTCAATATCACCAATATATACTACAGGTTTTGCCGAAAAAGTGGCAATCGGTATGACGTCTGAAATAAATGTACCAGAAGCATCTAATGTTCGATTGGTAAAAGTTATTTTACCTGTATAATGTTTCAATTGGGTACTATTTGTGTTTTGAATAATCCCCTTATCTTCATCTACTTTTAAATCGCTATAGATGGTTACATTTCCTAAAAAATAACCTGCACGACCATTAACCCCTGAACCATATATACCATAACCGCTAAGACTATTTGCATGCCCCGAAACACCATTAGTGCCTATGCCATGTACTCCGCTATTGCCAGCCGAATATCCGGATACCCCATAAGATTCTGTTGAGGTTCCCCTTGTTCCGGCACTGAATATACTAGTACCATCTACGCCATAACCATCCGTGCTCGTACCTTTTACAGCAATATAACTATTGCTTTTGGCATATATACCGTATCCTGAAGTAGATTCTGCCCAGATACCTATACCACCTGCGGTATTCCGAATTTTGAATATTTCTGCATTAGAACTACCAGAACCAGAATAAGGCAAAGTAAAACCTCCGCCTGTCATTTCCTGCCAGTTGAGGCCGTTGCAGTAGTAAGATTTATTGTCGGTAGTATTAAACACCATCCGACCTTTTTCATTTGTAGAGCAAGTAGCTAAAGCAGATATTTTTGGCAGGTCGATACTGTTTGGTAGCATTACGGCTGATTGAGCCATGCTCATAAACGGGACAATTAATAAATAAGTGAGGATAAAGTTTTTCATGGAGATTTTTTTACAAATCTCCATTGAAAAGAAACCAAAATCAATCACGGTTT
>CALRLS020000458.1:0-4589 GCA_943368815.1 Cyanobium sp. NIES-981 | reverse complement strand
GTCTAAACCACTACCCGAGGCAGTAACCATTTCAGCAGTGATTGCCGATTTAGAAACTTTCGGATTATGTACTGCAAATGTATCAATCCTTGCCTGCACCGTAGCCAGATAATCTGCATTTGTTGGCCCTTTGTTACTTCCGGCTGAACCGGCTGAGTTATAGGCTACTGCTGACGGACGGCTCCAGAAATATTTGTCGGCGGTGAACGACTGTCCTAACAGTAAGTAGCCAACTGTTCTACCATTAAGCTGTACTACCTCTCCTTTGCCCTGGTTAGGGGCCAGTTTAGCTAAACCTGTGATAGCCAGAGGATAGAGAACCGCAAATAGCACCATAGTTACAAGTGTAAGTCTGATTGCTGAAAATATATTTTTCATGATTGTATTAGATAAAAAGTGACACGGCAAGGTCGATGATTTTGATACCTATAAAAGGTATGATAATACCGCCCAAACCATAAATTAATAAGTTACGACGAAGAATAGCGCTGGCACCGATAGGTTTGTAAGCAACGCCCTTCAAAGCCAATGGAATTAATAAAGGAATAATGATTGCATTAAAAATGACTGCCGACAGGATGGCGCTCTCAGGGCTATGCAAACCCATGATATTGAGACCCTGCAAGGCAGGAATAGTAGCAATAAACAAGGCAGGAACAATGGCAAAGTACTTGGCTACGTCGTTCGCAATTGAGAAGGTAGTGAGTGTACCACGGGTCATCAATAATTGTTTGCCGATTTCCACAATCTCAATCAGTTTGGTAGGGTCATTGTCGAGGTCAACCATATTACCTGCTTCTTTGGCTGCCTGCGTGCCGCTATTCATGGCAACTCCCACATCGGCCTGAGCAAGGGCGGGGGCATCGTTAGTACCATCACCCATCATGGCCACCAGTTTACCCGATTGTTGTTCTCTACGGATGTATTGCATCTTGTCTTCAGGTTTGGCTTCGGCAATAAAGTCATCAACTCCGGCTTTTTCTGCTATGTATTTAGCTGTAAGCGGATTGTCGCCCGTTACCATTACGGTTTTTACACCCATTTTGCGCAGGCGCTCAAAACGTTCCTGGATACCTGTTTTAATAATATCCTGTAGCTCAATTACACCTAAAACCTTGTCATTCTCTGCCACAACAAGAGGTGTACCTCCATTGCTTGCAATATTTCTTACTCTTTCGGCTGTTTCATCAGGGAATACACTTCCGGCTATTTCAATTAGTTTCCTGATGGCATCATAAGCGCCTTTACGAATCTTTGTGCCTTCAAAATCAATACCCGAACTACGGGTTTCAGCCGTGAATTTGATAAAGGTTGGATTACTGATTTTATAGGTCGACGGATTTATGTCCGCTAATTCTATAATTGATTTACCTTCGGGGGTTTCATCGGCCATTGAACTCAAAACGGCGGCTTTTATAAAGTTTTGTTCATCAATGCCGCGTACCGGATAAAAGTTGGTGGCTTTACGGTTACCGATGGTAATTGTACCTGTTTTATCCAGCAACAATACATCAATGTCTCCGGCGGTTTCAACAGCTTTACCCGATTTCGTGATTACATTGGCACGTAAAGCTCTGTCCATACCTGCTATACCGATGGCTGATAATAGTCCACCGATAGTGGTAGGTATCAGACAGACAAAAAGCGAAATAAAAGCTGCAATCGTAATCGGTGTTTGTGCATAGTCGGCAAATGGTTTTAGAGTCACACAGACAATGATAAAAATCAATGTGAATGCAGCTAACAAAATTGTCAGGGCGATTTCATTAGGGGTTTTCTGACGACTTGCTCCTTCAACCAATGCAATCATTTTATCAAGAAAACTTTCGCCGGGTTGGGTAGTTACAATTACCTTTATTTTATCTGATAATACCTTGGTTCCACCCGTTACACTGCTTTTGTCACCACCTGCCTCGCGAATCACCGGAGCAGATTCTCCGGTAATAGCGCTTTCATCGATAGTGGCAAGGCCTTCTACAATCTCACCGTCAGTCGGGATAATATCTCCTGGTTCACACAAAAAAACATCTCCTTTTTTCAGTAGCGACGAAGGCATAATCTGAACCTCATTCAGGTACATTTCACCAACTGTCTTTACAACCTTGGCAGGGGTTTCTTCACGGGTTTTGCGTAGGCTATTGGCTTGTGCCTTACCTCTTGCTTCGGCTAATCCTTCAGCAAAATTGGCAAAGAGCAATGTTATCAATAATATTAAAAAGACAATGATATTGTAAGTCAGGCTACCCTGATTGCTGGCACCAAAAAAGATGGCAACGCAGACAATCAGCATAATAAAGGTTCCGATTTCTACTGAAAACATTACAGGATTACGGAACATGATTCGAGGATTGAGTTTGATAAAAGACTGCCCGATGGCTTCTTTTACCAGTGTTCTGTCGAATAACGATACTTGATTATTTCTGGTCATGGAAATACTTATTTAAATAGAGTAAAATGTTCTGCTAAAGGTCCAAGGGCCAAAGCAGGGAAAAATGATAAAGCGGCAATGATGGCTATTACAGCAAAGACCATGATGGCAAAGGTTGAAGTATCGGTTTTGAGCGTTCCGGCACTTTCAGGAATGTATTTTTTGCTTGCCAATAAGCCTGCAATAGCTATAGGGCCAATGATTGGGATAAAGCGACTCAATAAGAGTACAATACCCGTAGTAATATTCCAGAAAGGATTATTGTCGCCAAGTCCTTCAAAGCCACTACCATTATTGGCAGCGCTGGAAGTATATTCGTAAAGCATTTCAGAAAAACCATGATAACCCGGGTTATTCAACCATCCTGTGGCATTGCCATTAAACCACCAGCCCATCGGACTATCATTGGCAGCCAGATATGCTGCCAGTGCAGTACCGCTCAGGATGAGCAAAGGGTGAAGTATGGCGATGATAGCTGCAATTTTAACCTCCCGTGCTTCTACTTTCTTGCCCAGAAACTCGGGTGTCCGGCCAACCATCAATCCGGATATAAACACGGCCAGGATGATGAATACAAAGTAGTTTAATATTCCGACCCCACAGCCTCCGTAGAAGGCGTTTACCATCATGGCAAGCAATTGCATAGAGCCGGAGAGAGGCATGGCGCTATCGTGCATACTATTGACAGAGCCTGTTGAAATGACCGTAGTGGCTATGCTCCAATAGGCAGAGGCTGCCGCTCCGAATCGTACTTCTTTGCCCTCCATGCTTCCGGCATTCTGAGTAATGCCTAAGTGTTGGATGGCCGGGTTGCCATTTACCTCAGCAATAATCGTTGGAACAGCCAGTGCCAGAAAGCCGACTGTCATAACCCCAAAAATTGACCAGGCCAGTTTTTTGCGTTTTAAGTAATAACCCAATGCGAAAATCATGGCAAAGGGGATTATCATCTGGGCAATCATCTCTACCATATTGGTAAAGTAATTCGGGTTTTCAAGCGGGTGTGCTGAGTTGGCACCAAAGAACCCGCCACCATTTGTGCCCAGGTGTTTGATAGCCACATAGGCCGCAACAGGTCCTCTTGAAACCTGCACAGAGTCACCCTGTAAGGTTGTAATGGTATCTTTGCCTTCAAATGTCATCGGAGTGCCGTTCCATACTAAAGCGATGGCTACCACGATGGATAAAGGAAGTAGGATACGGGTACAGCTTTTTAAGAAATAATTGAAAAAGTTACCCAGTTTTTCTGTCTGGCGTTCACGCAGGGCATTAAATAAAATTGCAGCTGCAGCCATACCTGTAGCCGCCGAAACAAAATGCAGATACATAAGGCCGATTAACTGGGTAAGATAAGAAACCCCTGTCTCGCCAGAATAGTGTTGCAGATTACAGTTAACAACAAACGAAATAGCCGTATTAAAAGCTAAATCGGGCGACATGGAAGGGTTACCATCAGGATTAAGCGGTAGCCAACCCTGATTCATCAGGATAAACATGGTTAAAAGAAACCAGACGAAATTGATGCCCAATAGCGCAACAAGGTGTTCTTTCCAGTTCATTTCTCTGGTAGCGTCTATACCACTGATGCGGTAGAAGAGCTTTTCAACAGGATTAAAAACAGGGTCCAGAAAAGTCTTTTCGCCTGTATAAACCCTTGCAATGTATTTTCCGAAGGGGATGGCCAGCAATAGTGTGACCACGAACATGGCAATGATGCCTGATATTTCAGTGTTCATAAGATTTAGAATTTTTCAGGTTTAAGTAATACATACACGAGGTATCCGAAAACCAGAATCGATAAAATGAATAGTGCTGTCATGGTTTTAAATTTTTTCAAAAAAGTGAATTGACTGATAGCATACTCCGAAAAGCGCTACCCCAAGAATGATTAAAATGAGCGTTACCATCGTTTTTAAAATTTAGTTATAATACTGATATGCCAATGTTTGTGCCTGTTTGAAATGTAATTTCTTAAGTTGTTGATAGTGAAGTGATTATCGTAGTCAGCAATAGTTGAGGGTATAAAAAAAGCCTATCAAAATGATAGGCTCTTCTCAAAATGGAGTGGGGGTAGGGTGAATATTATTCCGGATATTCAGAGTTTATTTTAGTCAAATCCATAGCAAATGGAAATGAAAACATTTGAAATTTGTTTTATTAT
>CALRLS020000457.1:0-4608 GCA_943368815.1 Cyanobium sp. NIES-981 | reverse complement strand
ACCCGATGTGACAACAGGAAATATTGAGTTAGCAAAATTTACTTTGAAATCAATTACAGAAAAGTAGCCCGACACTATGTCTGCCTCTTACAGGGTTTTGTGCTATGGTTGGCTGACAAATAAAGGCTCATCTTTAGTTTTTCAATTTGGCTTTTGGTTATAGGTTGTGCTGACGTTCCCTGATTCCCACCACAACACAAAGTCCTAAACCGTTGCCTTCCATTATAACTTGAAAATCAACAAATATACATTTTATCTTCTTCATAATTAGCACTCTACACTACTAAAAACTCACACTTCAATAATTTGAGTTTTTAGTAGTGTAGAGTAACTTTTCTCATTACAACTTAACAATAAAAGTGATAGTATAAATATTAAAAGTTCTTTCATAAATTGAATATTTTGGTTCTCTTTTCGGTTGAATTTTCATTCGCTCGCTATATCAGCCGTTCTCCGAACGGCACATAATACCAATAGGAAAACGAGAATGCTTTGGCATTCTCATTTTCCTATACTGCGTTATTAAACAATTCCTTAATCGTCTTCATAGGCAAAAACATCTTGCCGGAACCAGGTAAGAGAATAAATCCATATCGCTCATAAAAACCTTTCGCAATCTCATCAATCGGGTCAACTACCACAGCCAGAGTCCCCAAACTTTCTGATATTTCAAGGCTTCTTTTCAGGGCGTCAATTAATAGAATTTGTCCGTATCCCTTACCTTTCAAGGTATTATCAATGGCTAATCTGCCTAATAAAATCGTTGGAATATCCTGATAATTCGGCGGCCATTTTTTCTGTAGGCTTTCAGAAAAGTCTTCCTTTCTGACTGAATTCGCCGAAAGCGTATAGTATCCTTTTACAATATCTTCATCATCTACTAACACAAAACAAGCAGATAAATCTCTGCTTACATCCTGTCTGGCCTGTCGTTTTATGTAATCGTCTAAAAGGGAGTATCCGCAATTAAAATTACTTTTGTCGTACTTTTTTTCGAGTATCTTTATTGTTAGAGTCATTTGTCGCAGCAAATTGATTATAGTTTAAAAAGGCCTTTTTTAATTGAGCATTAGGCGTAGGAGGATTCATTAAAACCTCTAAAAAAACTTTCTTATCCTCAATGCTTTTCAAAATCTGGTTATTTTCAACAATAATTTTATTAGCTTCTTTATTGACACAATGAACGATAAATTCCGATAAGCTTTTAAAACCGCTTAAATCGGAAGCAAATTTTATCAGTTCTTTCTGCTCTTTGCTGATACGAATATCTATTCTATCATTAACTGAATTACTCATATTCTGATTATTTTATGATTTACAAATGTACGTATTATTTCCGTACAATTTCCAATATTATAAAACATTTATTCCTAGTTTGGCTGAATTTGAGAAGTAGTATAAAAATGACTGTCGGCTTACAATCTAAAAACTATCACCAGCAAATAAATAAATATTTATTGTTTATCAATAAATATTTATTATGTTTGTGGTGTAATTAAATTTTTAAACAAAATGTCTATTAATAACAACTTCGTATTTAAAGCACTGCATGTAGTAGCATGGATTATTTTCGTTGGCTTATCTATTGAAGCCGGCGGCTTGATTGTCAATTTTATTTTTAGTGTGTTCAAACCAGCATTTGTCGGGAATCTTTACCAAAAATTAGATTTGACTCAAATGCACCAGCAAAACCAATGGGCCTTTTTCGGAATGTACAGTTTCGTGCTGGCGATTGCCATTATGAAAGCCTCACTCTTTTATATGGTAATACTATTATTGCTCAAACTTGATTTATCAAGACCATTCAGCAGTTTTGTTGCCGAAAAAATCTCACAAATCAGCTACTACACATTTTCAATCGGTATTTTTAGCCATATAGCCAGAGAAATAGCTAAATCTATGCCTCATTATGGTTACAAGATTGATAAGCTGGATCAATTCTGGGTAGATAGTCAGGCATATATAATCATGTCGGCTGTTATCTATATAATATCTGTGATTTTTAAGAGAGGAATTGACATTCAGAACGAAAACGATTTAACCGTATAATGTATGCCTATCATTGTAAATTTGGATGTAATGATGGCAAAAAGAAAGATGTCATTGAACGAGCTTTCAGAAAAAGTAGATTTAACCCTGTCTAATCTTTCCATCTTAAAAACAGGCAAAGCAAAAGCTATTCGTTTTAGTACACTGGAAGCGATATGCAAAGCATTGGATTGCCAGCCAGCCGATATTTTAGAGTTTGTTAAGGACGGAAATCAATAATGCTTTAAGAAACTCCGCGGCAAACTTTCGCCAGAAATAAATTAATCATACTGTGATTTCAGACGGTCATCTGCGAATAATAGCGCAGACGGCTATCCTATTGCCCTTTTTCTAATACTTTATTATAAACAAAACAATGAATTCAAAAACAATTTCAAGTATCAAAAAACTATCATTCCTTGCAATGGTACTGTCAATCGTTGCCTTATCTGCCTTTGGGCAAAAAAACCAGTCAGCTCCTACTGTTGATATTCATACAGCAGTTTTGAAAAGCGATATTAATGCCATCAAACAGCATATTGCCGCAAAATCGGATTTGAACATAAAAGAACCTATGGGTGGTAGCACGCCATTAATCAGTGCTGCTGTATTTGGCAAAACCGAAATCGCAAAATTACTGATTGATGCAGGTGCCTTACTTAATGTTCAGAATAATGAAGGTTCAACGGCACTTATTTCGGCAGCTTTCTTTTGCAGACCTGAAATAGTTAAAATGCTTCTGGCACGCAATGCAGATAAGACCATAAAAAATAAATATGGGAGTACGGCTTATGATACTGTTAAATCATCTTTTGAAGAAGCAAAGCCCTTTTATGATATGATGGGTAGTGCCTTAGGGCCATTGGGTCTGAAATTTGACTACGAATACGTAAAGAAAACCAGACCAGCGATTGCTTCAATGTTAAAATAAAAAACCATGTCAGCAAGAAGATACGACATAGACTGGATACGGGTGATTGCCATTGCCTTATTGATGGTTTATCATGTAGCCATAGTTTTTCAACCCTGGGGGCTTATGATAGGTTTTATGACCAATGCAGAGCCGTGGGAATCATTATGGTTACCTATGACCATGCTGAACGTCTGGCGTATACCTATTTTGTTTTTCATTGCAGGCATGGGCCTTGTTTACTCTTTTCAGAATAGAAACTGGAAAGAACTTTTAAAAGAGAGAGCCTTACGGATAGGCATACCCTTTGCGTTCGGAATTGTTTTTATTGCTCCAATCTATCTGTTAATTCTACAAAACTATTATGAATGGCAAATTCAATATATTCCACAGGCATCTCACCTTTGGTTTTTAGGAAATATCCTTTGTTATATACTAATAACGATTCTACCCATGTATTTTCTAAAAAGAGCTTCCGATAGTTCATTTGCCATAAAACTTCGCAGGGTATTGAGCAGCTACCTGATTTTCCCCATCGTAATTTCGTGTTTTGTGATAGAAACCCTTATTGTCAATCCACCTATCTATGAAATGTACGCCACAACTACACATGGTTTCTTTTTAGGATTACTGGCATTTGTTTTCGGGAGCTTGTTTGCTTATGCGGGTGATGGATTCTGGAATAAGCTGGTAAAACTAAAATGGTTATTTCTGGTGCTTGCTATCTCTTTTTTTGCAATCAGAGCAGGTAATTATTTAGCATTCCCTGAAAAAGTAAACCTGCCAATCGAAACCTGCCTCTGGGTGTTTACGATTTTTGCGTTTGCTAGACAATATCTGAATATCCCTCATCGGATACTCACCTATTTCTCAAAAGCGGCCTACCCTGTTTATATCCTGCACATGATATTTTTAGGTTTATCATGCACTTTACTATTACCATTATCCATCAGTGTACAGATTAAGTTTTTAGGGATACTGTCAGGAACAATTGCTGGTAGCTTGCTGTGCTATGAATTAATAAAAAGGATTAAATACCTGAGAATACTATTCGGAATAATAAAAGTTGATAAGGTTCAAAAACAATAGTTTTTCGACAGCCAGATAAATCAGATGCTCTATAAAAGGCGGTCAATTACTTAATAAACCCTCTCAGGTTCAAAGTCACCTCCTTTTCAAATCAATCAATACCGACCCGTTCAGGCGGAAATTACTTTTTGGGCTCAGGAAATCTGTTTCTCTATAATGGTAGATATACATAGGCACTAGCTGAAAAGCATATCTTTTATAATGGTATTGAAGCCCGGCTCTCAGTTCGGCTGAATTTAAATTCAGTCGGAGTGTACGCCGTTTTTAAAACGGTTTTTCGAAAATTGCAGTTGCTCATTTTCCGTTCAGAGAACGGATACTACACCGACTTAATGAAGATTATGACTAACGGAAACTTTAAAGAGTAATAGTAAAACGTTAACTCAAATACCTACCCGTTTTTTATGGTACATAAATTCAGCAGAACTGGGATTTTAAATGTCAATCATTAAACCATTTCTGTAGAGACGACTTGCAGGCGTCTCCAAGGGGCAATCCTAATCCGTATATTATGATTTAGAAGATGTTTTCCCTATAAATATATAAATATTTACAATTTACAGCCCCTTGAGACGCCTGCA
>CALRLS020000456.1:0-4609 GCA_943368815.1 Cyanobium sp. NIES-981 | reverse complement strand
GGTCGGAAGTGAGTTTCTGATGAAGTGTTATTGTACTTTTCTAATAATTTCTGCTGCAATATAATATGTTGTAAAAATCACTTGCAAATTATTTTAATAAAAATTTAACTTAGTATTAAAAATAGTTTAAATTATTAAATAATAACTTGAATATGTGCAATAATTTAAAATATTTTATTATTAATTCGAAATTATTCAGAATTTATTACAAGTGTTAATTTTGATATAAAATCTACAAAAAAATTAAAAAATTGATTTTATAGGTTTCAAAATAAACTATTAATAAAGAAAAAATGAAAAATATATGAAAAGTATATTAAAATATTATTGAATAAAATTTTGACATTTTGTTGTATTATACTACTTTTGTCATAAACATTACTTTTCTACAATTTCTAAAATTTCATTGAAATACCTCAGCAATATTTCGATGCGACTGCAAGCCGAACCTTCTGAATTTATCAGTTCAGTAAAAAAATACACTGTCTGTTTAAATATTTACCTCAGTTTATTAAAGCTAAACAATTTTATACTCTTTAAACGATAAAGAAAATGACTCAGAACATTGACAGACGCAATCTTTTAAAATCAGGCTTGATGACGCTTGGTGGAATGGTAATTGCCCCACAACTAAGTATGGGTGCTTTCCCGAATACACCTGTTCAATTAGATAGCAAAAACAGATTATACTATACACCTTTAATGCGCGAGCATTTCATCAGCAATCCACCTGATGTTACCAAATTAAAGGCGCGTTTGAATGCCAATGAAAACCCATACGGCCCTCCTGCCAGCGCAAAACAGGCCGTGGTCGATTCAGTATCATTAGGCAATCGTTATGCATGGAAAGAGCTAAGTGATTTGGTAGGTAAAATTGTTAAGAAAGAAGGTCCGGGTGTAACTCCTAATCATATTATGATGGGGCCAGGCTCATCAGATTTGCTGGAAAAAGTAGCCATTGTTCAGTTTATGCACGGCGGTAATATTGTTTCTGCAGACCCATGCTATATGTCACTAGTGAGTGTAGCCAAATCGGTAGGTGCTAAATGGAAAGCTGTTCCTTGCAAAAGCGACTGGTCTCATGACCTGCCTGCCATGGAAGCAGCCATTGATGCTGATACCAAATTAGTTTATATCTGTAACCCGAATAACCCTACCGGAAGTATTACATCAGGTAAGGAGCTCCTTGATTTCTGCTCACGTGTCTCTGAAAAAGTTCCTGTATTTATAGATGAGGCTTATCTTGAACTGGCCGAAGGAACTGGTACAGAAAGTATGGTATCGCTTCTGGGTAAAAATAAAAACGTAATCATTGCCCGCACATTCTCAAAAATCATGGGTATGGCAGGTTTACGTGTAGGTTATATTGCTGCGCTACCTTCTTTCCTTGATAAAATTCAGAACATTACCAGAGGTGGTATGGGTATATCATATACTTCAGTTCTGGCCGCTTCAGCAAGTATTGAGGACATGGAATTTCAGACTACAACTAAAAAACTGAATTCTGAAGTAAAAGCCTACTTGTATGCCAATCTTGACAAGATGAATTATAAATATATTCCTTCTTATACTAACTTCGTAATCTTCCCGATTGCCATGGATGGTAAGGATTTTCTTGGTAAAATGTACGCAAAAGGTATCGGTGTGAGAACTTTCGACATACAGAAGAAAACCTGGTGCAGAGTAAGTATGGGTACTATGGACGAAATCAAGCTATTCGTTAAGGCACTCGAAGAACTCAGCTAAACTTGTTACCTATTTTTTATTATTCATTGGTGTTTGGATAAGACGAGGCCATGCAGGTGTCTTATCCGAACATCACAGGAAGCTATTTTCCTAAATTCCACTTTCTTATGGCAGTAGCACTTCAAAAAACATTTATACTCATAATATTGATTGTGATTGGATTGGCGTTAAGGTCGAAATTCAAGAGTAAGACAGAATTGAATGGAATTAAAGAAATGATTCTTTCAGTGGCGCTTCCTTCAACAGTTTTTGTAGCCTTAATGGGTGTGAAAATAGATTCAACATTATTAATATATCCACTCATCACTCTGGCATTTAATTTCTTCATTTATTTGTCAATGCCATACATTCTGACACTCTTTAAGATTGAAACTGAGAGTTCTGTCGGGCGTACGCTTACTATGCTATTACCTTCACTGGCACCCGGTTTGTCGAGTTTTCCTTTTATTCATGAGTTTCTTGGAAAAGAGCCATTAGCAAAAGCGGCAATGGCCGATGTCGGAAATAAATTTTTTGCGCTGAATTTCCTCTACTTTGTTGCCGTGAATATGTATCTCAAAAACAATAAAGCAAACGAAGTAAAAGAAGAAGGGAAGTTGAAAAGTTTATTGCTGAGCCTGGTTAAAGAGCCAATCAATATCATCATGCTTCTGGCTATTGCATTTCTGAGTTTTGGTATCAGCTTTGAAGACTTACCACCGATTATATCAGAAATCTTTAACCGCACCAGCGCATTAATGACTCCGATGGTATTAATCTATATCGGATTAGCCGTACAGTTGAAAGAGGGTAAAATTAGACTGGTTAGTTCAATTCTATTATTCAGAGCCGGAATTACGATTCTTTTTAGTGTATTAATTATTACTATCTTCCAGATTTCATCACCTACGCTTGTGTTATTAGCAGTAGTAGTGCCATTGAGCTCATGTAGTTTCTGGCCGTTTGCACATATGTCGGCCATTGCATTGAAAGAAGAAAATAGTCATGTACCTAAAGAGAAGCGGACTTTCAATATTGAATTTGCAGTATTGGTCTTAGCTTTTTCTTTGCCTTTTTCTACAATTCTGGTAATGGGTATTTTAACAGCAGGAACATTCTTTGCTCATACGCAAACGCTTATTATGACGGGCC
This sequence comes from Cyanobium sp. NIES-981, assembly GCA_943368815.1. GTDB lineage: Bacteria > Bacteroidota > Bacteroidia > Cytophagales > Spirosomataceae > Emticicia. Next base: position 1,732 of record CALRLS020000456.1, on the reverse strand, counting down.
TGGGCCTGATTGCTATCAGTTTTGTGCCTAAATATCTTACTAAAACAATTGTACGGGTATCAAAAGCAAGAGTTGAAAAAGTTGAAGCTTAATTTGTCAGGATATTTTTATAAGAGGAAGTACGAAATAATGCTTCCTCTTTCTTTTCATAACCTACAAAGCCTTTCCGCTGCTTTTTCCAGCATCTCGTCATCTTTGGCAAAACAGAATCGCAGGATTTTGTTGTCGTATCTTTGATGATAAAAAACAGAAATTGGAATAGATGCCACACCAATCTCTTTTGTCCAGCGCACTGCCAAATCATAATCAGACTCATCCGTAATCAGACTATAAGATAACATCTGAAAGAAACTGCCTTCTGCTGGTTTTAATGTGAATCTTGAACCTTTAAGCCAATTGATGAACTTATTTCGTTTTTCTTCATAAAACCCTCTCACAGACAGATAATTGTCCGGGTCTTTCATAAAATCGGCAAAGGCATATTGCATAGGGGTCGGAGACGCAAAGGTTATCCATTGATGCGTTTTTCTGAACTCAGCCGTTAATTCTTTAGGCGCCTGGCAATAACCTAATTTCCAACCGGTAGTATGAAAAGTTTTGCCAAATGAGCCACATAGAAATGTTCTTTCTTTCAACTCAGGATGCATGGCTGGAGATAAATGAGCTTTACCATCAAAAATAATATGCTCGTATACTTCGTCAGAAACGATGAAAATATTGGTTCCTCTCACCACATCTGCCAGATTATTCACGTCTTCTTGCGTGAAACACTTTCCTGTTGGGTTATGAGGGGTTGTCAGTATGATAGCTTTGGTACGTTCTGTAATCCTGGATTTAACAAGGGCCCAGTCAATGCTAAAATCGTTTTCTGCGGTTAAAGTTACATAAACTGCTTTGCCTCCGTTCAATTCTATTGAGGGTACATAGCTATCATAAGCAGGTTCAAAAACAATCACCTCATCTCCCTGATGCAAGATCGCAGCCATAGTTGCATAAATGGCCTCGGTACAGCCTGATACAATGGTTATTTCATCATTGGGATTATAATGCAGGTTGTACAAATCAGCCGTTTTTTGAGCCAGTATTTCACGCAAGGGCATAATGCCGGCCATAGGGGCATATTGATTCATGCCTTTCTGCATATAATGATTAACCAGCTCAATCAATTTTGGAGAACAATTATAATTAGGGAAACCCTGTGAAAGATTCAATGCTCCGGTTTCGGCAGCTAATTGAGACATAACCGTAAATATTGTCGTTCCGACATTCGGTTGCTTGGAGGTAATGGTCATTTAGTTATCAATCCACCTATAATTGAATGATGGATATTTATTAGAGTAATGTATTGTAGAATGCTTATTTTTTCAATCTATCCAGTTCAAACTTCAATTCACCTACCAGATTGTTCAATTTTTCAAAACTGATGCTGGGTTCAGGTAAGGTATAGCTCACGAAAGCTTTTATTTCCCATATTTCAATCACATCATTAATCGAAATTTCGGTACTTGCAAAGCGATGATTGTCAGAACTCAGCAATAAAGCGCCTTTGATTTTCACCTGATTATACACCCGACGGTAAATAATGCCCTGCGACTTGGTTACTAAAACATAGTTTTTACTATCAACAATCTCATACCAGTTTTTGACCAGAGAGCCAATCAACAGGGCTCCTTCAAATGCAAAATCTTCTGCAGATTCAAAGGCACGGTATTCTCCGGGAGGCAAGGTCGGT
>CALRLS020000455.1:0-4609 GCA_943368815.1 Cyanobium sp. NIES-981 | reverse complement strand
TGTCTTGGGTTAAATAAATGTGAGAATAAAGTAATTATATTTTCTGCATTGTCTGTTTGAAGAAGCAATAGAATGAGTTCTTTGATTTTTAATTTAAGCAAATCGTCTGTAACAAAATTTGGATTCTCAAAATAAAAATCAAGGCTTTGGATGAAATGGGTTATTACACTTTTTTTTTCTACTTTCTTAATATATGGTTTTTGGTCATCGCTTTTTATGAAATTAGGAAATTCATTTTTATATAATTCTTTTAAAATGTCTGGATATAGATGGACAGCATAAACTTCACAAGTCTTAGAGGGATGTTCTTGAATCGCCTTTGTGAGGTAGTTACCACACCTTAATAAAACACTTTCCTCTGTTTGAATAGATAATTTGTCAGTTGGGGAAGTGAGAGATAGCTTTCCTTCCTTAAGGTAAGTAAAACAGGCTTCGTCCTGAAAAACTGCATCAAGTCTTATTGGTGGCTTGATGATTAATTTTTCAATTGCACATTTATTATTGATGTCAAAATGTTTTCGGTCGAGTATCATTTCTTATTGTTCATGTCTTAATAGTCGTAGGGTGGCGTACAATTACCACTAACCATGGAGCAGGTGGGTTTTATTTGCCCTTCCCTATTGCTGGGGAGGGCAGGATAGTTTCCTGCTGGGGGGCCCATCCAAATAATATATTGTGTTATTTTTTATTGTGACACACTCATTCTACCACCTTTCCATCCTTCATTACCAATTTTATATTTCTGATGGCTTTAATACTTTCTGTCGGATTACCCTCTACTACAACAATATCTGCCAATAAACCTGCTTTGATTCTACCGACCTGTTTGTCAAGATGAAAAGCATCTGCATTGATACTGGTTGCAGATTTCAGGGCTTCAATGGGTTTCATGCCATATTCTACCATCATTTCTATTTCCCGGGCATTGTCGCCATGCGCAAAAACACCAACGTCTCCTCCCATACAAATCTTCACGCCTGATTTCAGAATCTCTTTAAAACTCTCTTTTTTCTTTTGTATTCTTTCCGGGTCAGGGTCTATACCTTTTTTCCAGCCATGATATTGAAACAGGGCTTCACCTGCCGCTAAAGTAGGGCAGAGGTATACATTTTTTTCTACCATTAACTTCCATGTTTCAGGTGTGCCGTTGTCACCATGTTCTATTGTCTCCACACCACCCAGAATAGCCCTCCGCATTCCCTCGGCGGTTGAGGCATGGGCAATTGTTGGTCTGCCCGAACTACTGGCGGTTGCAACTATCAATTTAATTTCATCAATCGTAAAAGTAGGAGCAGCTTCACCTCTCAAGCCCCAGCGGTAATCAGCATAAATTTTAATCAGATCAGCCCCTTTACCAATCTGATTTCTAACCTTTTTTATCAGGTCATCATGCCCGTCAGCCTCTTCTGCTCCCTGAGGTACATCAATATCAGACGAAAATCCTTTTGGAGCATAGCTGCCAGTCGCCACTAGTGCTTTAGTGGCAATTAATAGTCTGGGCCCAGGTATCAGGTTCTCATATATAGCCTGTTTTAAGCCCACATCATCAAAACCCGCACCTTCTGTGCCTAAGTCTCTTGCTGTGGTGAATCCGGCTTTTAAAGTTCTTTCTGCGTGTTTTATTGCTCTGGTAGTCCGGTACGAACGAGATTCTTTAACTACCTGGTCTTCCCATGAGGTCTCATTATATGGATGCAAAAACAAATGTGTATGTCCTTCAATCAAACCAGGCAGCAGGGTGCAGTTCTTTAACTCTATTGTTTTAGCTGCCTTATCAAGATTTTTCTCAATATCGGCCTGTGGCCCTATGGATTCTATTTTATTGTCTTTTACAATAATACCATAGTTTTCAAAGATTTTTTCTCCATCAAATACGCGGGCAGGTTTTAGATAAGTAATAGTTTGCGCTATTGTATTAATTGAAAGTTGGAGGACTAATGAAAGGGTAACAATTATAGATTTATGCATAGCAAAATGATGTTTATTTAGTTCAGTTATGATTTTAGTCACAGGCACAAAAGAATTCTACCTGATTTGTTATTGACGGAACCTCTTCAAGCCTATCAGGCCGATTATTATAAAGATAAGACCCATTACAATTTTGGCAGTGCTTATTTCAGGCGTAAAAAAACGGAGGGTAATAATTAAGATGCCACAGGCAATTGCCACATAACTGGCATAGAAGGAAAGCTTGTTTTTATCCATAGGTGTTTAGGTTAGGGAGTGATTTCCAAATTTATTCAAAAATAAAATTTTATTTAATTCTTTTATCTAAAATTTCCATTTTTACAAAATAATCTCATAAACTATGCTTATTTGTATCGGAGGGGTCAGTCGTTCAGGCAAGAGTACTCTGGCTAATCTTTTAGTAACGCATTTTCGGAAAAATGGAAAAAAGGCTATCATTTTCCATCAGGATGATTTTGTTTTTCCCGAAACGCAGATTCCTAAAATAAAAAACAGAACCGATTGGGAATCTCCGCATTCGATAGATTTTGAATTATTCACAGAAGTGCTGATTCTTTTCAGAGAAAAATTTGATGTGGTGATTGCCGAAGGCTTATTTGCCTTTTACGACCAACCAACCACTGAGCTTTTCGATAAAAAACTGTTTGTGAAAATATCGAAGCGCACCTTTCTCATCAGGAAATCGATGGATACACGCTGGGGATACGAACCAACCTGGTTTATTGACCATATCTGGAACTCATTTCAAAAATACGGAAAGCCTTCATCAGAAATAAAAGACGTATTGACTGTAAGCGGAGAAGATGAATTTGATATGGAAAAGGTGATTAGATACATAAATAAGCATAATCAGCTATAAATTCAGGTAAAAGCTATAAGATTTAAGGATATTGACTTCGAAAAAAATGAATTTGCCACTAAGTACACTATGAGTACACAATGTTTCACAATTGTGATACCTCGTGTACTTAGTGTACGTTGTGGCAATATAGCAGGTATCTAAAAGCCATTTTTTCAAAGATTAAATTTGAAATTGTATTGATTTAACAGACCTTTGCAGTCTCATTAAAAATAAGCTCAATGAAACTCATAGACGGAAAATTAATTTCGGCTCAGGTCAAACTAGAATTAAAAGAAGAAGTAGAGAAACAGAAGGCCACTGGCGGTAAAATACCTCATCTGGCAGCTATATTAGTTGGTAGTAACGGTTCAAGCGAAACATATGTTGCCAGTAAAATCAAATCATGTGAAGAAATAGGCTTTAAGTCGACCCTTATACGTAGAGACGAGAGCATTACGGAAGAAGAATTATTAGAAGTAATTAAACAACTGAATGAAGATGATGATATTGACGGATTCATCGTTCAGTTGCCGCTTCCTGCACAAATCAACGTTGAAAAAGTAATTGAAGCAATAGAGCCAAGAAAAGATGTTGATGGTTTTCACCCGATCAATATCGGCAGAATGGCCAAAGGCTTACCTGCCTATATTTCGGCTACCCCGTTCGGTGTACTTGAATTGATTAAGAGATATAATATAGAAACAGCAGGCAAGCATTGTGTGGTGGTAGGCCGTAGCCAGATTGTAGGCTTGCCTATGAGTATATTAATGCAGCGAAATACCTACCCGGGCAATTGCACTGTTTCGTTGGTACATAGCCGTACGCAGAATCTGCCTGAAATCACCCGTCAGGCTGATATTCTTATTGCGGCATTGGGTAAACCCGAATTTATTACGGCTGATATGGTAAAAGAAGGTGCGGTGGTAATAGACGTAGGTCTTACCCGAATAGTCGATGAAACAAAGAAAAGCGGTTTTGCCCTGAAAGGTGACGTGAAATTCGACGAAGTTGCTCCCAAGTGTTCTTATATAACCCCTGTGCCCGGTGGAGTAGGACTAATGACCGTAGCTGCGTTGATGCACAATACTTTGCTTTCAGCAAGAAGAGAGATATATAAATAGACTGGAAAAAATATACTGATAAAAATAATAGAGGCTTTACTTTGGTAAGGCCTCTATTATTTTGTCAATCAATGATTGATATAAAGTTGGTGGGTAATGGATTTACCTCTAGCCAACTGTAATTCTACAAAATAGACGCCATCTTTCAGTTTTTCTACATCAAACTCCTGTTGGCTACCATTCTGAAAACTTTGTTTTTGAATTACTTTTCCTTGCGAATCTTTCAGCAATGCGGTGGTCTTCATAATCATAGTTATTTAAAATATTTATTAGAGGAGAAGCAAAAATTTTGCCGTATATATCCATAGACGAATATTAGATAAAAAAATGTTGCATTGGTTTAATAAATCGGCAGTTTTTTTACTTGCACGAACTATTGTTTATAACGATACAATTAGATTTAATGGTAGGCTAAGAAGGGTAATTTTGTGAAGGGATGAGGAATTCCTAACTATTGAAGACAAGGCCGATTTCGTGTTTGCAACTGAAGCCACCTTCGAATTTCGGATCCGTATGCTTGAAGCAAGGGATAGTATAGCGCTATGGAATGAAGATAGTGAACCACTCCAAATAGAATTTGAAGCGGATGCGATTGTGTTGATAGTAGAGGCCGAAACTAGGGGCGGAATATCATTTTAGTAGTATAGAATTTGCCCTTCTGGAATCTGAAATAGATTTT
>CALRLS020000454.1:0-4629 GCA_943368815.1 Cyanobium sp. NIES-981 | reverse complement strand
CCCTAAATCCCTCTCCCCAACAGTGGGGAGAGGGACTTTTTAGCCCTTCCCCATTGTTGGGGAAGGGTTGGGATGGGGTGGACGCCACGCGGTCTCTTCCAAACATTATTTGGTGCAGAAAACTTTTGAGACACCCCCTTTTTATACATAACAATTGCGATTTAGTTCTTCATTCCCCTTTAGGGGCTAGGGGCGGCTGTTGATTTTTTTAAATCCCCCAAAATGGGGTAAAACAATCAGGCAATAGCTTTTTACTTTTGCTTACCGAATATGAAAAAGCATTATTATGAAAAAGCTATTTGCCGCTTATCTGTTAAGTATTACTATGCCTTTATACGCTCAAACCCTGCTAGGCAAGGTTGAGGGGCAGGTAAATGACGACAATAAAAAACTCGTTGAATTTGCGAACGTCACACTTCACCGCGAAAAAGATTCTACTTTAGTTAAAGCTGCCATCACAGACCAACAGGGGAGTTTTGGTTTTGAAAACCTAAACGAAGGCCGTTATTTCATCAGAGTTTCGCAGGTTGGCTATCAGAAATTCAAATCTCCGGTTTTCGGGCTTAATGCTGAAAATAGAAGTATCAAACTTTCTGCCATTGAATTAATAACCGATGCTAAGGCTTTGGGCGAAGTAACTGTCCGGTCGAGCAAGCCTTTTATTGAGCGTGAGATTGATAAAATTGTGCTGAATGTTGAAAACAGCATCACCTCGGCTGGCAATAATGTGATAGAGGTATTGGAAAAAGCACCCGGTGTAACAGTAGATGCCGACGGGAATATTTTGCTAAAAGGCAAGCAAGGTGTATTGATATTGATGGATGGTAAACCGACCAATCTTTCTACCACTGATTTGGCTAATATGTTGAGAGGGATGGCTGCCAGCCAGATTGAAAAAATTGAACTGATTACCAATCCATCGGCTAAATATGATGCTACGGGCAATGCAGGTATCATCAATATCCGTATGAAACGGGATAATAAGCTGGGCATGAATGGCAGCGCGAACCTGAGCGTAGGGCAGGGCTTGCGTTTCAAACAGAATGCGGGGCTTAACCTGAATTATCGCGACAGAAAATGGAATATTTTCGGCAACCTGAATCAGGTAAATCGTGGGGGCGAAAACAGAACTGTTCTCAACCGGAAGTTTGTATCAGGCGATGGAAGTGTCTCGACTTTGACCCAGAGACCTGTCCAAACACCTCATTTTAGCTCGCTGAATCTGAAATTGGGTATTGATTATTTTCTGAGCCGTAAAACTACAATTGGGGCAAATATAAACGGTGTAATGAATAATATTCTGGTAAAAGCCAGTACACCAAGCGATTTCAAAGACCCGAGCGGGATAATTACGAGCAGTAATGTGACGAATAATTCGAACCGTGACCGTTGGCGGAATTATACCCTGAATCTGAACCTGAAACATACTTTTGACAGCACCGGAAAAGAACTGATCGCCGACCTTGACTATGCCAGCTATAATCAACGGGTCATACAGAATTCTACCACCGAAACAACCTATATGCCCGGACAGGCGTTGCCGTCACCTTATATTTTAAGAGGTGATTTGCCATCGGATATTGATATTAAGACTTTTAAAATCGATTATGTAAATCCGTTGGGCAAAGACTCTAAGTTTGAAATAGGTGTCAAAAGTAGTTTTGTAAGCAATGATGGCATTGCCCAATATTATCTGGTACAAGATGGTGCCGAGATTGTGGACCTGAACCGCACCAATCATTTTATTTACCACGAGAACATCAATGCCGGGTATGTGAATTTTAATACTAAATTCAGAAAGACAGGTGTGCAGTTGGGGCTTCGTGGAGAGCAGACCATTGCCGAGGGCAAGCAGTTATCAACCAATGCAACTTTTAGCCGTAAATATTTCCAGTTGTTTCCCACAGTTTTCATCCGTCAGGAAATCAACAAAAACCATGAGTTAAGCCTGAATGTGGGTCGACGCATCCAACGCCCCAATTATCAGGATTTGAACCCCTTCAAGTTTTTCCTTGACATCTATGTTTATCGCGAGGGGAACCCACAATTGCAACCGCAGTTTGCCTTTAATTCTGAGTTGGCTTATACTTTTAAGCAGCAGTACAACATTTCGTTTTACCATAGCCGCACCAGAGATATTATCTCAACGGTGTTGATTCAGAATGATGTAACGAAGGTAGCGGCACAATCACAACAAAACCTCAATAATCTGGAGACCATCGGGTACAATATCTCGATTCCGGTGAAATACACCAAATGGTGGAATGGGTCTCTTTATTTTGAAAATTATAATAACAGGTATTGGGGCAAATTCCTGAACGGTGAGTTCAATCAGCAATTGACGACCTATTTTGTGAATACTACCAACACCTTTACAATAGGCAAGACCTGGAATGCTGAGCTGACTGGCTATTATCAGTCGCCGTTTCTGTTTGGTACCTTCAAGATACTCTCACAGGCACAGATTGCCTTAGGCCTGCAAAAACAATTGTGGCAGCGCAAAGGCACGCTGAAAGTGAGTGTCAGCGACCCATTACTGACCCAACGGAATAACATGATTGTAAAATACCAGAATATGGATATGACACTACGTCGCCGCCTTGACAGCCGCGTTGTAAGCGTATCTTTCAACTATCGTTTTGGTAAATCAACAGTAGCCCCTGCGCGTAGAAGAAACGGAGGATTGGAAGAAGAAAACCGCAGGATTCAGACCAATGGATAATCCCTCTATTTTGAGGCTTACATACAGTTTGTTAGTTATAAAATCTTATCCGCTTGCGATAGGATTTTTTTTAACAAATTTTAACAAATAAACCCCTTACCGTTCGTCATAATCACCCAATTTGGGGGAAAAAAGAGATACCTTTGCTGAGTATTTTTGTCATACGATTATGAAAAGCATTATAATGAAAAAGCTATTTACTATTTCCTGGCCGGATAATGTCCGTACTCACCATGATTACCTTTCGCAAGAACAGGGAGCATCAGTAAATTCTATTCTTTCTCAAAATGATAGCTTAAATCTTGCCTTCGGCAATGATTCTGAGCAGAGTATTTCCGCTCAATTATTTTCTTTTAATTTTTTCGTTCATTCTGCAACATATAGAAAGGAAAATCCGTTGTTAATAACGTATAGTGCTGAAATCACACAAACGTATAAACAGACACTTGCTACATCGTTTAATTTCTCAACTTCATCATTTCTAAGAAAAAAGCCCAAATATATTATTATGGGTAGTGGTATTAATGGGTTTAATACTTGCTGCTTCACGACGGATTTGTTTCTAGGAAAGAATCGTATTGAAGCAGGTAAGTATGGTGATTTATACTTAAAATGATAGACTGAAGAGCGCATTAGTGAATGGGGGGAAAGGAGCATTTGGATTATATGGTATAAACTTATTTACTTTGCCAAAGGAAAGAGTGCAGCGAATGAAATAAAACGATTTTATAAAATGTGTTTATCGTTTTATTAACCGTGGCAGATAAAAAGATTAAAGGGTTGTTTTTGAAAGGGTTTGTAAAACCCGAATTGTGAGATAAAAGATTGTGGGGATTTTCGGACAAAATTTTATAGGGGTAAGCCAGAGTTTAGCCAAACGGTAGTACAGTTTTTTAGAATAAATGAAAAGAAACATTGCCTGTACAAATTTCAGGTAGTGAATTAAATAAATCATAATAAGTCTTAAGAGTGCATTTCTGCGAGGTTAAGACGGAAAAATATAAGCGTTTACAATAACGATTAAAGATTTTATACAGTTTAGTTTAGTTTATTGAGACAAAAACCGGCCGCTTTGAGTCGGTTTTTTTTGTGCCTTAGTAGGAGACTTTCAATCGTCGAAAGTCGGTTTTTCCTCTTTATGTGTGATGTTTTTGTTGAGAGAATAAGATTTAATGTTTTTTTAACATTAGTGTATGATTAAACGGAGGGGTGCGGGAAATGTTTTGATGGTGGGTGGTTTTTGGGAGTTCTAATTTTTTTTATTCCTCTATTTTATCCTTTATAGCTAGAAGGGTCGTTCTCCAATAGAATTCTAAATGTTTCTGAATACTTACAGTCGGGAAGTTTTCTATGATTAGCATTAATTGCGTAGCATTGCCAACAGGCGCTAAGGTAAATGTAAGCGTCGAATAGCTTTCGGGTGCATCAGGTAGCCGTGATATTGAATCCAGATGAGTAAAGCTTAATGTTCTTTCTTTATCAAAGGTCAATACGAGTCCTTTATTCTCAAATCTGGCATGATGAAAACCTTTGATGATGATAGGTGAATTGATTTGCCAACTGGTATCTACTTCTATTTCCATATCCGGCTCGCCTAACCATTCAATCATGGTTTTTGGGGTTGTTAAGGTTTGCCATACTTTGGTGGGATTGGCATTGATGGTGATGTTTGATAAAAAGCTGTCTGACATTTGTTGAAATTATAAAGCAGATTCTTAGGAGACGATAAACTATATTTCATTTTGACAAATAATTTTGGGAATAACTGTTTCTGTAGCTTTAGCATAAGATTTGAAGTCGATTCCTGACAAATTATTATCAATAAATAAATGCTGTGCTTTCGGACTTACATATATTATATTATTTATACCTACTAAATCATAATCTTTTTTCAATGATAATTTTAA
>CALRLS020000453.1:0-4640 GCA_943368815.1 Cyanobium sp. NIES-981 | reverse complement strand
ATATCCAGTAAGAATTTTTAAAAGCGAGTAATACTGCAGCGTATAACAATAAGAAGAATGCGACTAACCAGAATATACCCATCAGCTTTGAAACAGGCAGCGTGAGGGCTTTTATTGAAGCTAGTTTAAATGCCTCAATGAAACCAAGTGAGTGAATGAAGCTATGAATCACTAATAGTACTAAAAATGCTATTCTCATAAGGTTTTTATCAAAGGTCTTTATTTAAATAGCTACGCTATATGACTCTCGTCATATATGCATATAGTTTACATCAGATAAGAGTAGCTTTATCTAATCGTTTAAGCGTTAGGTATTTATTACGCTATGCACTTAATCTCTTTATTTGATTTTCAAGTTGTGTAATATAGGCTCTATTCTCCTCTTCTATCCTTTTTCTTTCTGTTAAATCTCTTGTTACTTTCGTAAAACCTATGATTTGTTTTTTATCATCATGAATTGCCGTAATAAGTACACTACCCCAAAACTTAGAGCCATCTTTTCTTAGGCGCCAGCCTTCAGCTTTAGCAAAGCCATTTTTTTTTGCTTTCTTAATTAATGCCTGTGGACGTTTGTTTTTTATGTCTTCGGGTATATAGAATATAGAAAAATTTCTTCCGATAACCTCAATGCCTTTATAGCCTTTAATCTTTTCAGCACCAATATTCCAGTTTTCTATGTTCCCTTCTATATCTAAAAGAGTAATAGCATAATCCTCTATTTCCTCTACCATTCGATAGAATCTTGATATGCGAATATCTTTTTCTGCAATAGTTTCATTAACAATGGCATAAATTTTAGTATCAAGGTTATTTGCTGCCTCATCTAATAATTGAATCCATTCCTCATTTACTGTTTGATAATTTTCCTTTATGAGATTAACTAAACCCATAATAGTTGCTAAAGGGTGGCGGATGTCATGAGATTGTACCTGAGCAATTTTTTGTAAGGATTTATTTCTTTCTTCTATTTCCTCTACCTGTAATTTGAGTAGCTTATGGCTCATTTCAAGCTCCATAAGACTTGTAATTTGCTTTGATAAAATGCTCAGGGTTTTTTGTTGAAGAGGTGTAATGGTATTAGGTTTTAAATCGAATAAGCATAGCGAGCCAATTGTTAGGCCACTGCTCAATGTGAGTGGTGCGCCCGCATAAAAACGGACTTTGGGGTCAGAATAAACTAATGGATTATCATTAAACCTGCTATCTTTTGTTACATCCTCAATAATCAACAAAGAATCTGATTTTATCACATGTTCACAAAATGAAGTTTCTCTCGGCATAATCTGCATATGTACTCCTGCGCGGACTTTAAGCCAATTTACTTCTTCATCTAAAAGAGTTAAAAGTGCCACAGGTTTCTCACAAAGTTCAGCGGCGAGGTCAACGATACTCTGATATTCAGTTGATTTATCAAAGTCGATTTGCAGAAATTGATGAACAGCTTCAATTCGCCGTTTTTCTGCGAGTCTTAAATCATCCATTTTATAATAATATACGGCTAAGTTTGACAAACCCTGTCTTTTTGAGTCAAATGCTAAATTATATGGCTAAAAAGGAGGAGTTTTTAATAATTGTTTACTAATAATTTATTAAACTATATGGTAACTGAAAAATTAATAAGTTACTATCAAATAGAAACTAAAACATTCATCAAATGTTTATAATTTTCAATAAAATAGCTGTATATACATCCATTTTTTTATTAATCAATAATTTCAGACAAGTTTATTATTTAAAATGAAATTTTTAAAATTTATTTTAAAGGTTTGATACTTTTTTTCCAGACAGTCTATTTCCTCTTTAAAATTGGAAAGCTTATGTTGTTGAGAGGTTTTGTTATTAGCTTTACTTACTAATTCTTTATCTATCGTTGTCAGACCCGCTTTAAGATGGGCTATTAGATGAGAGAAGTATTGAAAATAATTGAAGAAAATTATTGTTTTCTCCTGGTGTTTTGTGCAAATGAGGTGCTCATCCTGTAACGATACCAGAAGATTTAATAAAAAATCATTCTCTTCTGCAATCATTTCCAATTCATGTTGCCAGAGTTTTTGTTCAATATGATCAGGATCGGATAATTGAGTATTCATGGTTGTACCGGTTATAAAAACTCTGTGATAGGGCTGCTAAACCTTTATCAGCCAATTATAATTCCTCAAACACTCTTCTTTTTAATAGCACAAGTATTTACACCCAAAAGTTAATAAAACTGACAATGACCTATTCAATAATTTACCTGAATAATGAGCCTAAAAGTAAATCATCTCCGGTTGAGTAAGTTTCACATCAATATTGTCATAAATGCTAATTAATGGAAGGGTGGGATTAAAGGCAAATTTGCGCGTAACAGAACGATTGAAAATGACATCAAAGAAAGAATGATGGCGCGTAAGCATTATCAGTAAATCGGCATTTTTGAATTTAAGATACTCCATGATGCCTACTTCAATATTAGAGGCTCTGACGTGATCTGTGCTTATACTTAATGGCTCAAAGTAATCGATGTATCTGTATCTGATTAAACTTTCCCTTTCAGCAGCAAGGGAACTGTTTGTCATTACAGTTAATAAAGTCAGACTGGCATCTCTCTCCTGAAGAAACTCCTTTAAAGTATCAAATTGGTTGAAAGAACTTACAGGTAGGTAGTCAACAGCCAGAATAACATTTTTTACTGGCGCAGGTTTTATCGCGGATGGCACAACAAGAGTGTTTACTGCATTATTTAAGATAATTTCAGTGGCTGTACTTCCAAAAAGTATATCCTTTCCTTTACCTGTAGCGCCTACTACTACAAAATCATATCCATACTTGCGGTTCAGAATCTCAACGGCACGTCCTGGTGAAGTAGCAATAAACTCTGATTTAAAAGTATGAATTTTTCGGGTATCGAGTTCTTTTATCTCCTTCAGTTGCTGAGCCAGTTTTTCTTTAGCACGCTGATACATTTCTCTCATTGTATTAAAAGCGATTTCAGTAGTATTATCTATCGGGATTGCATCACAAGCATACATAAGTGTAAATTCACATGAGCTATCGCCAAACTGCTTGAAAGCATACTGAATGGCTTTCTCAGATGAATCTGAAAAATTTGTAGCAAGGAGAATCTTTTTCATTGGATGGGCTTTTAAATTAATAAGCCAAAGCTAAAATTCAATTTTCGGATAATTTATGAGCGTAGGTATGGGTTTGCATGATTCTTATCATAAAGGAAATTTCTTCTTAAATTATGCACTCTTTTAAGTCCAGGATGAATCTATAAAAAAAAGCAGTACTAACGATACTGCCTTTTCAAATCATTCTTAGCCATATAATTATTCAATAGAAATAGTTTTTTTGCTGGTCTTTGTTTCTTCTTTTACCTTGGGAAGATTAATTCTCAACACGCCATCGTTGTAGGTAGCTTCAACCTTTTCTGTATTAATATTATCAGGCAGGGTAAACTGTCTTGAAAAAGATTCAAAACTATATTCCTGGCGATAGTATTTTTTGGATTCTTTTTCTTCTGTGCTTTCTGCTTCACCAGAAATCGTCATAACTTCATCGGTAATTTCCAGCTTAAATCCGTCTTTTTTAATACCCGGAGCTACTACCTCCAGTTCAAAAGCATTGTCGTTTTCTTTAACATTTACTGCAGGAAAAGTATCCTTGGTGAGAAAGTTAGAGAAAAATAAGTTGTCATTAAAAAAAGATGCAACATCAGGAAATGATCTTCTAATTACAGGTTTCATGATATGTATGAGTTATAAATTATTGTAAAGAGTTGCTATATAAATTGACCTATTCAACAAAAGAAATGCTTAAAGACCCAATCTGCCTATTGCACAACTGAGGTATGACTCTGCTGTTTGCATGAGCGTACTTGTACCAGCTTTAGGATAACCCAATTCGGCTAATTTATCGCTGATACTTTCTGTATCCGTAAAATCTTCATGTTCTACTTCTACCCATCCTTCTTCAGGATTAGAATACACTGACATTACACCTACCATATTCATAAGGGATTCCCGAATAGTTTGTGCACAACCATCACATTTAAGATTATCGACAAATATTTTATCAATTACCGGATTCATGATTTTATTTGTTTATACTATTATTATTTTCACTATAATATCTATACGCATACAAGTTTTTGCGAACCTGCGCTTAAGAAATCGCCATCCGCGGCAAATCAACCTTAAAGTTTAATTCTTCAGTATTTGATTGAACAAACCAACGTTGAAGCAGATTATGATGTTTTGGAAATACAATCATCAAATCTGCTTTATGCAATTGTGCATGTGCCAGAAATGCGCCTGCAAAGTAATCTCCTTCAATAATATCTATTACATGTGGATGACCTTTAAGCATCTCTCTCAACTTCAATGTTACAGCTTTTACATGTTCGGATTCAGGGTTTTTCACGACCGAAAAAATAGTAATGATAGCATCAAATGATTTCAGGGTATCAATCATTTTCTGAAATGCGATGGCATCTATGTTTTCAGTAATATCGAGTGCTAAGTAAATATTTTCAAATGACCTGAATTTTGCTTTTGGGGGCACAAGCATTAAAGGCACAGTTGATTTATTAATCATTTCGGTAGTTACACTTCCAAAAAATTCAGATTTTTTGGGTAATTCTCCTTTGGTACTCATGA
>CALRLS020000452.1:0-4642 GCA_943368815.1 Cyanobium sp. NIES-981 | reverse complement strand
GTCTCCTTCTCCCTTGGGAGAGGGAGATTTAGAGGGTGAGGCGAAAATTCACACATCCAACCTTTTTTTCGGTAAAATGCAGATTTCAGACCAAGAGTTAGTCAGTTTAATATTAGACCCGGAGAAGCGTCAGAATGCGTTTGAAATGCTGATAAAAAAATATCAGCAGAAAATATATTGGCATATACGCAAAATGGTGATTGACCACGACGATGCCGATGATGTGGTGCAGGAAACCTTTATTAAGGTATGGCAGGGTCTGCAAAATTTCAGAGGTGATGCGCAGTTATATACATGGGTATACCGCATAGCTACCAACGAATCATTAAATTTTCTACAAAAAAAACGTCGCAGGAACCATGTTCCAATCGAATCTGAAGGAGAAAACAGCATGGACTTGCTGAATACCCTCGAAAGTTCAATTTCGCAGGATTATATTTCAGGCGATGAGATTCAGCTAAAACTGCAAAAGGCACTCTTGACATTGCCCGATAAACAACGCCTGGTATTCAATATGAAGTACTACGATGATATGAAGTATGAAGAAATTGCTGACATAACAGGCACATCTGTAGGCGCATTGAAAGCATCATATCACCTTGCAGTGAAAAAAATTGAAGATTTTTTAAATAAAGAATCGTAGTTCTTTAAACCTTTTAAAAATTCACTTGTCAAAAACACAATTAATAAGAAATTAGTAAAAGGTTTAATTGAGCAGGATAGCACTACCCCGCTCTTCATCATACAATGAAAGAGATTATCAAAATAGCTGAATTACCCAAAGTAAACATATTCAAAGTACCTGAAGGTTACTTCGACACCTTGTCTATGTCTATTCAGCAAAGAATCGAATTCTCTGAAGAGCCCGTGGTGGATTTCGGGAAAAAGCAAAACTTTAGCCTTCCTGGCAATTATTTTGATACACTTTCGTCAAGAATCATGAATCGGATTGCCGACATTGAAAAACAGGAAATCAGATTAGAGAACTTGCCTAAAGTGAATGTTTTCAGCGTTCCGCAAGGATACTTTGAAAATGCGGCAGAAAACATCAGAGCCATCGTGAGAGTCGAAAGTATTGAGAGAAAGAACGTTTTTGAGGTTCCTGCCAACTATTTCGATGAATTACCTGCCCGTATTCTTAGCAAAACGCAGGCAGAAACGAAAGTGATTAAGGTAAACTGGTGGAAAAGTAGCAGAACCATGTGGGCAGCAGCCGCAAGTATAGTATTGATAATCGGATTAGGCTTCGCTGTTCCGCAATTCGTCCAATCAGATAATTCTGAGGCCGCTTTGGATGCCTTAAGTAAAGACGAAATTAATAGCTATCTGGCAACACAGGATTTGGGGTATCTGGAGTATGAAGCCATAACTAATAATACCACACCATTGCCTAAAGAGATAGAAACCAGAATCATAGATGATTTGAATATCAATAAAAATGATATTCTGGAGCATCTTGAAAATCAGGACCTGGAAGAAGACATATAGTGTATTGTAATGCATTACACACACGATAAAACCAACAGTTATGAAACAATTAATAATTATCATTTTAGCCATACCAATGCTTTCGTTCTCACAGAACCGACAAGGGTTGAGAGGCGAAAGATTCGAGAAAATACAAACTGCTAAGATTGGTCTGATTACTGAAAATTTAGACCTTACTCCTGAGCAGGCACCACAGTTCTGGTCGGTATACAATGAGTACCAAGGCAAGAAGTTTGACCTTAGAAGAAGTATCAAACGAAATTTAGATGAGTCTAATGCTTCAGCCGCTACTGACGATAAAATTGTATCATCGCAACGCCAGACGTTGGCTATCAGAAAGAAAGAGATAGAATTGGATGAAGAATATATGGCGAAACTTTTGAAAATTATTACGCCAAAACAGTATGCAGAATTGAAACGCACTGAACAGAGCTTTAACAAAAAATTGTTAGAGAAGTTGCGTGAATAATAGAAAAAGGGCGTAAAATCCGTATAATCGTTATAAAAAGGTCGGGAAAGCTTGCTTCCCGACCTTTTTTGTGTTGTTTTGTCAGAGTACGTTCAAATTTTAATTAATTTTGCACACATTTTTATCTCGTAAGCGTATGCAACATCCAATTAACAAGAGCAATCGCCTGAATAACCTGAGTTATGCTATCCGTGGCCCTGTCTTCGACAAAGCACAACAACTGGAAGCAATGGGTCAAAAAATTATCAATCTGAATATTGGTAATCCTGCCCCGTTTGGTTTTGATGTTCCTGACGAAATTATATATGATATGATTATGAATATCCGCAATGCGCAGGGGTATTCACATCATTTAGGTATTTTTCCGGCCCGTAAGGCTATTATGCATTATACCCAGCAATTGGGTATTCATGGCGTGACCATTGATGATATTTTTATCGGTAATGGCGTAAGTGAGCTGATTGTTATGACCATGCAGGCACTGTTGAACGAGGGAGACGAGATACTGATTCCCTCTCCGGATTATCCTCTCTGGACAACCTCGGTAGCGCTTTCAGGTGGTAAACCCGTACATTATCTTTGCGATGAAGAATCAGACTGGAACCCTGATCTGGATGATATTCGTCGTAAAATCAATCGTAAAACCAAAGGTATTGTCATAATCAATCCTAATAACCCTACCGGAGCAGTTTATAGCAAAGAAGTACTGGAAGGTATTGTGAAGATGGCAGCCGAACATAATCTGATTATCTTCTCTGACGAAATTTACGATAAGATTCTTTACGATGGCAATAAACATATTCCTATTGCTACTTTGAGCGACGATGTGTTTATCATGACCTATGGCGGTTTGTCTAAAAATTATCGTGCAGCAGGTTTCCGTGGCGGTTGGGTAATTCTGAGCGGAGCCGTTCAAAAAGCTAAATCATTTGTGGAAGGCTTCAATCTGTTGGCCAGTATGCGTCTCTGTGCCAATGTACCTACGCAATATGCTATTCAGACAGCTTTGGGTGGTTATCAGAGTATCAACGACCTGGTAGCGCCTGACGGACGGCTATGCAAACAACGTGATTTGATTCATTATCGCATTACTGATATTCCGGGGGTTACCTGCGTGAAGCCTAAAGGTTCTTTATACTTATTCCCAAAAATCGATTTGAGAAAATTCTCACTGAAAGACGATGAACAGTTTGTTTTCGATTTATTATCAGAACAAAAAGTGCTGGTGGTTTCAGGAACAGGTTTTAATTATGTAAAAAATGACCATTTCCGTATCGTGTTCTTACCCCCATCGGAAGAACTCGAAACGGCATCAAACCGTATCCGCTTCTTCCTGGAAGGGCATCGGGTACGAGTAGATGAAATGGAAATAGCTTAGGAATTTATTGAGTGAATGAGTGATTGTTTTAATTGTGAATGAGTGAATGTTGAATTAGCGAATTTATTAGCTATAATATAAAATAGGCACACTATAAACACTATTAACCACTAATTCACCATTCAAAATTAATCACTAAATCACTCAATCACCCATTCACTCAATAAACTTTACACTTCATGCAAGCCCAGACTACTTCAAATATACTGATGATTCGCCCGGTGAACTTTGCTTTTAATCTGCAAACAGCAGAAAGCAATGCTTTTCAGGACACCGATGCTCGGGCATTAGACCTTGAAATTACACAGGAAAATGCTTTAAAAGAGTTTGACCTGATGGTAGGTCAGTTGCGTGCCGTTGGTGTGAATGTCATAGTCTATGAAGATACAGCCATACCCTTTACACCCGACAGTATTTTCCCGAATAACTGGGTGTCATTTCATCATAGCGGAAAGTTATGTCTATACCCGATGCAAGCCGAAAACCGTCGCCTTGAACGCAGAGCGGATATAATTGACGATTTAAGAAAGAGTTTTCATGTAGAAACAATCATTGACCTGACAGCTTTTGAAGAGGAGAATAAGTTTCTGGAAGGTACAGGAAGTCTGGTTCTTGACCGTATGCATCGCATAGCCTACGCCTGTATTTCACCACGCACCAACGAAGATGTTCTGGCTGCCTGGGAAAAACAAATGAATGGGTACAGGATTGTAAAGTTCGGTGCAGTTGATGCGCACGATAAAGAAATCTATCATACCAATGTAATGATGTGTATCGGAGATACATTTGCGGTGGTATGCCTGCAATCAATCAAAGACCTCGATGAAAGACTGATGGTAAAAGAAAGTCTGGAAAGCACAGGTAAAAACGTGATTGAAATAAGTCTGGAACAAATGAATGCCTTTGCTGGTAATATGCTGATGGTAAACAACCAGAAAGGCCACCGGCTTTTGGTAATGTCAACAAGTGCCTACGAATCATTAACACCTTCACAGAAAAACGAATTAGGCGAATATGCCGATATACTCCATTTTGATTTAAACACCATCGAAACCTGTGGAGGTGGCTCTGCCAGATGTATGATGGCTGAGGTGCATTTGCCGGAGAAGTAGAGAGTTTTTCAAAAATTTAATAGCATTACGTCTGTAGGCAAGTGGCTTCGGCTCCGCTCAGCCACCGAAAGATATACGAAATACTAATAAAAGAAAAAAAAGCCCAGCCCGGTGGCTGAGCGAAGCCGAAGCCCCAGCGCCAAGCCATATTCCTCAATACTCACCACCTCCCTCACCCCCCTTCAAAATCGCCAC
>CALRLS020000451.1:0-4646 GCA_943368815.1 Cyanobium sp. NIES-981 | reverse complement strand
CTTGCTTCGGGCTAAGAATGCTGGGACTTCTTCAACTGGCATATCTGCTGGAAAAACCTCGTCTGTCGGAATTACTTTTACCGAAAATTCAAACCCTGCATTATGCATGATTTCTTTTCGTCGTGGAGAATTGGAAGCTAATATAAGTGGAAGGGATAATTGCATATAGGTATATAAAAATGCGAAGTAAACAAATATGCCTTATAAATACGAGTAATTGAAGAAGTTTCGACAGAAAAATGATTGAAGATTATTGAAGTATCCGGCCTTATGGATAAATACTTATCCGGTACTAATAGACAATACCAATGGTTGCGCTTTAAATAGTATGATAGTCGACCTGCATTATGCTCTGATGGTTTGCCCAAAAGGTCTATATCAAATTATGATTGTAATGTCAGAATACGCGAAACTTTTTATATAGCAAACCTCTGGCTAGTGCTGGTTAATTCCGGTATCCGCTTTTTTCTGGCAGCATTTATAAACAATATATACCCAGAAACACTTATAACTATAATGTTACCTGACAGCGATACGTTTGTTAATATGCATGTTAATACCGGAAATTATCGTTGCGATTTTATTAAAAAATCGTAAATTTCAGCATGAAGAATTGGACTTTCATATTTTTACTGCTCTCGCATTTTACTTTTGGACAAAACCCTGACTATGAAAAATTTGACAGCGACAAGTCTGCCAAAGACAGTATCATGTATACCAAATTGAAAACCAGTATGGGTAAGAGTAAGATAGGCAGGCAGATATACGGTTTTTTGTTCAGAGATGTATATAATACAAACGTATTGAAAAATGAAATTAATAAGTTAGAATCCAATCCGTTTGCACAATATGAAGATAAGATAATCGGTAGAATTACCATCAGGCAGTTAGATATATTCGGGCCAAGCGTAAATGATACTACGCGCCGGGGCAATCGTTTCGAGCGCTTTGCAAGTAAGAATCTCCATCACAATACCCGGGAAAAAATTATCCGCAGGTCTTTTCTGTTGTTTCGCGAGGGTGAAAAACTTAATCCGCAGTCATTCAGAGATACTGAGAGGCTTTTAAGAGCCAACCCCATCATTCACGATGTCCGTATTTTAGTTACAGAGCGAAAAGGCAGCGAATGGCTGGTTGATGTGCTGGTACTGGTGCAGGATGTCTGGTCAATCAATTTTGATGTGGCAGCAGGAAGCTTGAATGACTTTAAGTTTGGTATAGAAGACCGGAATTTCCAGGGTAACGGGCATTCATTTCTTAATAAAATAACCTGGCGTAAAGACGATCCTTATCAGCAATTCGGTGCAAGAAGCGTTTATACTGTTCCTTATATCGGCAATAGTTTTATAACCGGACAGATAAGCGCCATTTATGAAAGAGATTTAACGCAGTTTTCTGTGAGGGCTTTCCGACCCTTCCTCACTGTTGATACTAAAAATGCCGGAGCCTTTGAAGTTGGGTATTATAAAACAAGAGAATACAAGAAACTGGGCATTGGTATTCAGGACAAAGAACTGGTGTATCAGACTGGGTATTATTATTCAGATATATGGTATGGTCATGCATTTAAATTCAGGGGATTCGGCCCTAACCAAAGGCTTGTGCTTGCCGCACGTCGAAGCAGCTATGAATACCGAACCAGACCTGAAGTAAGAGCCGATACCAATAAAATATATTGGGACAGGACTACCATTTTAGGCAGTATCGGTTATTCAACCCGGAATTATAAACGTGACATTCTGATTTATGGCTTCGGGCGAACAGAGGACGTTCCGACTGGTAGTTTAATTTCACTAACCTTTGGCAGGGAACAAACTGAGTTTGGCGCTAGAAATTATGCCGGATTACAATATGGCAATGGAACCTATCTTTCGAAAGATAAGGGGTATCTCTATTTCTTAGCCAGCGCAGGTACTTATCTGAAAGGTAAACAAGCACAACAGGGTGTACTTGGCTTACAGAGCTATTATTTCAGCCCTTTGATGAAATTGGGGAGAGCGCAAACCAGAAACTTTGTCAATCTGGGTTTTTCTTATGGTATCAACCGTGACCCTGTTGACTATCTGAACATAAGCGGGCAGGATGGAATAATCGGTATAAACAGTAATTCCTTAATCGGTGATAAACGGCTTACGCTGGGCTTTGAGTCAGTATTATTTTCGAAGAAAAGCCTTGTAGGCTTCCGGATTGCCTATTTTACTTTTGCCAATTTTGGTCTGGTGAGTCTGAGTAACGTAACATTATTTTCGAGTACTTTATACCAGGGCTACGGCATTGGCATGAGATTCAGGAACGAAAATCTCACCTTTAAAACCTTTCAGGTTCGCATCGGGTATTATCCGAATATACCCAATATCAGTTCCAATTTTCGTTTTGCTTTCGACAGCACTCAGCCACTTCGCCTGCGTGATTTTGATATTTCTGCTCCGAGTATTCTTCCCCTCAGATAAATATTTTTTTTAAATCCGGAACTATCTTTCATTGACACTTGTATTATATGTACTAACATATATTGTTAGTGTATAATAAAACCTTATTAGTTATTCACAAAAGAATATGTCGATTGAAAAAGACATAAAACAGCAAAAGCCCTTTAAGAGTCCATATCAGAAACTGGTGGTAAACATTCTTTTCACCAATAACTGGATGAACAGCGACCAGATGAGTATACTGAAACCGTTTGATCTGACGGCACAGCAATACAATGTGTTGCGAATCTTAAGAGGGCAATATCCAAATCCGATTACTGTGAATGCTATCATAGAGCGGATGTTGGATAAGATGTCAAACGCTTCACGCCTTGTTGATAAGTTGCTGTTAAAAGAACTGGTAACAAGGTGCGATAACAAAGATGACAGAAGGGCATGCGACATTAGAATTACACAAAGGGGCCTTGAGGTGTTAAAAGAAATCGATGTATTACAGGAAAGCTGGGAGACGTCTTTTTCGAACTTGACACCTGAAGAGGCAGAGAACCTGAGCAATCTGCTTGATAAGCTTCGGGGCAGTAATTAATGTTTTTTTGAAGATTAAACAGGTATTACAAATTAACCTACTTAATCTATTGATTATAAAGAGTTTATTATATTATTTTAATTATTTTTTCTTAAACCAAATTATCAAAACCAAATGAAAATTTTTAAAAGTTTATTTACAGTTGCAGTTGCAGGATTAGTGAGTATTTCAGCAATGGCTGACAAAGGCAAAAAAGGTCCACAAACGTTGAAAGTCGATACCCAAACCAGTACTTTCAACTGGGTAGGTAAAAAAATTACAGGCGAACACAATGGCACTATCAATATTCAGAATGGCACTTTAGTAATTGATGGCGAAAAATTAACAGGTGGTGATTTCACGATTGATATCAACAGTATCAAAGTATTGGATGTAAAAGATGAAGGTTACAACGCTAAATTAGTGGGTCACTTAAAAGCCCCTGATTTCTTTGATGCTGCTAAATACCCTACTGCGGCTTTCAAAATCACTAAGGCAACACCTAAAGGTGGTACCAACTATGATATTACTGGTAAACTGACAATCAATGGTGTTACACAGGCAATCTCGTTCCCTGCCATTGTAAGCATTAACAAAAACGGCTCGGCAAGTGCATCGGCTAAATTTGAAGTAGACCGTACTAAATTCGGTAGCAAATATGCTTCAAAATCATTTTTCGATGCCATTGGAGACAAAGCAATTTATGATAATTTTATTGTAGAAGTTAAATTGGCAGCTGCTAAAACTGGTGTTTAATTTTCCTTAAAACATCATTATAGATTTTAAAAAAGCCATAGATGAGTATTTCATCTGTGGCTTTTTTATTTGTAGTTTTACAGTAATTATTTCAGGCAAGTTTTTTCTTGAAATAATCCAAAATATACTCAACAATTAAAATCAGAAGATAATGGCTTATAACGAACCGATGCTAAGAGATGGTGCGCTGGAAGGAAAAACCTTTGTTGTAACAGGTGGAGGTACCGGACTGGGCAAATCAATGACAAAATATTTCCTGGAACTTGGTGCAAACGTAGTAATAACAAGCCGTAAGCTACAGGTACTGGAAGAAACTGCTCACGAATTAACAAAAGAGACCGGAGGCAAGACGTTGCCCGGCAAAATATTACCTATTGCCTGCGATGTGCGTGATTATGGTGCGATTGAAGCCATGAAAGACAAAACTATTGCCGAATTTGGCAAAGTAGACGGATTGCTGAACAATGCCGCAGGGAATTTCATCTCCCCTACTGAGCGTCTCTCGCATCGTGCTATTGACACGGTTGTTGACATAGTATTAAAAGGTTCTTATTACTGTACACTCGCTTTTGGCAAGCATTGGATTGAACAAAAACAAAAAGCCACCGTTTTGAGTATAGTTACAACATACTCATGGACGGGCTCAGCTTTTGTGGTACCCTCAGCAATGGCTAAAGCTGGTGTTTTGGCAATGACACGTAGTCTGGCGGTGGAATGGGCTAAATACGGTATCCGTTTCAATGCTATTGCTCCGGGGCCATTCCCTACTAAAGGAGCATGGGACAGGTTGTTTCCGGTAGATGCCTTCCCCGAACATTTGCGTGAGCGATTCTCTGATTTTGGTAATGTACCACTCAAACGTGTAGGTGAACATCAGGAATTAGCTAATTTAGCCG
>CALRLS020000450.1:0-4666 GCA_943368815.1 Cyanobium sp. NIES-981 | reverse complement strand
TTTTCCTCCGCATTTTTTCGCCAGATAAAATCAGGATACACGGCCCGCATCAGGAAGTTTGTCTTATGGAGTATCATGTGTAATTATTTATACAAAAGTCTGAAAATTTATGAGAATAAAAACGAATTTACCTAAATTGCAGCTAATAAAACAGCCGACTCATCAGGCATACCTTTCAATTATACCGTGTTCTCTAATAAACGATTGTATGAGGAAATTTCTTTACATATGCCTGCTTTTTTGTGTTTTTGCTCAAACCAGAGCTCAAAATAAGCCATTAAGTAACCGTATTGCCAATTATACAATTGATGTTGTTCTGGATGCTGATAAAAAAACATTGAAAGGCCGCGAAACACTGGTATGGAAAAACACTTCTACCGACAATATTTCTGAATTACAGTTTCATCTCTACCTCAATGCTTTCAGAAACAAGCACTCCACTTTTATGAAAGAATCGGGTGGAAAACTGCGGAAAGATGTGATTGATGCTTCAAATCCCACCAATTTTGGCTCTATTGATATTGAATCAATGCAGGTACGGAATGCTGAGGTCTTAACTAAAAAGATAAAATTCATACAGCCTGATGACCTGAACGATAAAGACAAGACTGTTATCAGCGTACCTCTTGGTAAACCCCTCGGGCCTAACGAAAGCATTACACTAGAGATAAATTTCAAAGCTAAACTACCTCAGATATTTGCCCGCACAGGCTTTGCCGATAATTATTTTCTGGTTGGGCAATGGTTTCCCAAAATAGGGGTGTATGAGCCAGCAGGTATGCGTTATGCCACGAAAGGTCAATGGAATTGCCACCAGTTTCATGCACATACCGAGTTTTATGCCGATTTTGGCAATTATGCTGTCAGCATGACTGTGCCAAAAGATTTTAAAGTAGCTGCCACAGGTGTTTTTCAGAGCGAAAGGCCAAATAATAACAATACCAAGACCATCACTTATAAGGCTGATGACGTGCATGACTTTGCCTGGACAGCCTCCCCACGTTTCGTTATCAGCGAGCGTCAATGGAAACACGTAAAAATAAAAGCAGTGATGCAGCCGGAGCATTCTGGCTCAACTGAACGCTATTTTCAGTCAGCCATTATTGCACTGACTTATTTTGAAAAAAATCTTGGTAAATATCCACACACAGTATTAAGCCTGATTGATCCTCCCGTCAATGCTTCCGGCTCCGGAGGTATGGAATACCCTACTTTTATTACCTGTGGTACAAGCTGGATGCTACCAATGGAAATGAGGATTCCGGAAATTGTAACAGTGCACGAGTTCGGACATCAGTATTTTCAGGGTATGCTGGCAAGTAATGAGTTTGAAGAGTCATTCTTAGACGAAGGATTTAACCAGTATTACGAGGGTAGAATCATGGACGAAAACTATAAGCCGGGCTCTCAGGTAAATTTTCTGGGCTTCAAAGTTGACGATATGGAAACTTCACGCATGAGCTATGTAACTATGAAGAATCCGAAAATCACTGAGATTTTTCGGAATGCCTGGCAATATCCGAAAGGCACTTATAGTGTAATGACTTATACTAAAACAGCTACCTGGCTCAAAACTCTGGAGAATATGATAGGCAGAAGCACAATGGACGAAGTGATGCAGACCTATTTCATCCGTTGGCGTTTCAAGCATCCATGTGTAAGAGATTTTATTAATATAGTTAACGAAATTGTACCTAAAAGAACAGGCCATAGATTCGGAAAAGACATGAACTGGTATTTCGAACAGGTGCTTTATAAAGCCCCCGTGCTGGACTATGCGCTTAAATCCATCGATAATATTGAAAAAGGCAATAAAATATCAGGGCAATTTACAGTAGAGCGTTTGGGAGATATGATTTTGCCTACCGAAATTTCGGTAATTTTTGCTGATGGCAAGCAGGAGTTAATCCATTGGAATGGTGAAGAAAAAACGAAGTTATACAAGTTTGATAAGGCAATCAGTTCTGTAAAAGTCGACCCACATAACAAACTCTTATTAGATTTGAATTTTAACAACAACAGCAAAGCCATTGAGCCTTCGATGCTTGTATTTAAAAAATACGCATTAAAAATCATGTTCTGGATACAGAATATGATGCAATTGGCAGCGGAGCTGGCTTAAAGAATTTAGTAGTTAATTTAATACGGAAGAAACCGGATTTGTACCCCTACCCATCTGATTAATGAACAAGTTAAAAGTATCCACAGCACAGTTTGAAAACAAAAGTGGTGACAAAGCCTATAACCTTTCTGTTATTGATAAATTAGCCGGAAAAGCAGCCCTTGAAGGCTCTCAGGTCATTGCCTTTCATGAATGTTCTATCACCGGCTATACGTTTGCACGTTCGCTTTCAAAAGAGCAAATGCTTGGGGTAGCCGAAGAAATACCTAATGGAGAAAGTATTCAACAACTGATAGCCATTGCAAAAAAACATGATATTGTGGTATTGGCAGGGCTTTTTGAAAAAGACGCAGATGAGAATTTATTTAAAGCCTATGTATGTGTAGACAAGAACGGTCTGGTAGCTAAGTATCGTAAGCTACACCCTTTCATTAACCCGCATCTTATACCGGGAAATGAATATTGTATTTTTGAAATACATGGCTGGAAATGCGGTATCCTGATTTGTTACGATAATAATGTGATTGAAAACGTAAGAGCCACTAACTTACTGGGTGCCGATATTATTTTCATGCCTCACGTGACCATGTGTACACCATCTACCCGTCCGGGAGCGGGCTTTGTTGACCCGAAACTCTGGGAAAACAGAGAGGCAGACCCTACCTCGCTAAGACTGGAGTTTGATGGTATGAAAGGCAGAGGCTGGTTGATGAAATGGCTGCCTGCAAGGGCTTATGATAACGCTATTTATGCCGTTTTCTCAAATCCGATTGGTATGGACGATGACCAGTTAAAAAACGGCCTTTCGATGATTTTAGACCCTTTTGGTGATGTAATAGCCGAATGTAGAACCTTTGGTGACGAATTTGTAACGGCAACACTCACACCTGAAAAACTGACACAGGCCGGAGGGTACAGATATAAAAAAGCCAGAAGACCGGATTTATACCGAGATATTATAGGGCAGGAACATACACCTGAACAAAAAGTAATCTGGTTGAATGAGGATAAATAAATGAGCTAATGAGCGATTCTGCTATACAAACAAAGCATATCCATAATAAAGAACTGGTCTACGTTTCAGCCCCATCTAATCTGGGTCTGAAACCTATGGCCTATGCTGATGCTAATGGGCCGGGTGTCAGGAAAATGCCTGAAGTTTTTGAGCAATTTTCTTTCAGGGAACGATTAAATATTGAGAAAGCTTATACCATCATTCCTCCGGCGTATACGGGTGAGGTCGACAAAGAAACAGGTATCAGAAACCTGTCGGAGCTGATTGATTATAGCAGACAATATGCAGGGCTTATTAAAGAAATAGTAAATAAAAATCAATTCCCTATAGTTATCGGCGGCGATTGCAGCATATTGATAGGCAGCATGCTTGCCCTTAAACAATGTGGCAATTATGGGCTGGTGCATATAGACGGTCATACTGATTATGCAATCGCTAAAATCAGTTCATCAACAGGTGGTGCGGCCGGAATGGATCTGGCGATAGTGACAGGCCTAGGAGATGATGCCATTACGGATATTGATGGCTTGAAACCTTATGTAGCCGAAGCCAATACTGCGCAGTTTGCTAACAGATGCTATGATAAAACCTTTAATGGCAATTTTTATAATACAGCTATTTTCAGCGCTGATTTACCCGAACTTCGCAAAAAAGGGATAGTAAAAACTGCCAATGAATACATAGCAGGGCTGAAAAAAAACAAAGTAGATGGTATTTGGCTGCATATAGATGCCGATGTTTTGGACAGCGAAATAATGCCTGCTGTTGATTCTCCGCAAGAAGATGGCCTCTCTTATGATGAACTGAAAACCCTGGTACAAACTTTTATCCAATCAGGGTTGGTAACGGGTTTTCAATTAACCATTTATGACCCTGACTTAGATCCGGATAGAAGTATCGGCAAAAGACTGGTTGATGAATTGGTAGACTTGTTCCAACACGTTTAAGCCTCCAGCATGGCAAGAAACTCCGTTTCAGAAATCATCTTCACATTCATTTTCTTTGCCTTTTCAATCTTGGACGAACCCGGTTTTTCACCCACAATCAGATAGTCTAATTTACCTGATACCCCACTAACTACTTTACCTCCATTGGCTTCAATTTTTATTTCCAATGCCTCACGTTCAAAGTTTTCGAATGTGCCCGTATAGAGAAAAGTCTTGCCTGTAAGCAAATCGCCTTCTATTTCTTTTACCTCATTTTGTGCAGTTAATTGTAGGCCTGCAGCACGCAATCGCTCAATGAATTGGTGATTCTCTTCATTCTGAAAATATTCCAGCACACTCAAGGCTATTTTATCGCCGATTTCAGGAGCAGTTCGTAGTTCTTCGTAACCGGCATTTTTAATGGCATCAATACTCTTGAAAAATGCAGCAAGTTTTTCGGCAACGGTTGCTCCTACATAGCGTATACCAATAGCAAAAAGCACCTGCTTAAAGGGCATCTGCTTCGATTTCTCAATGCCATCTAAAATATTCTGTGCCGTTTTTTCTTTAAATCCTATTCTTTTGACCTTACCGGTTTCATGG
>CALRLS020000449.1:0-4673 GCA_943368815.1 Cyanobium sp. NIES-981 | reverse complement strand
ATTAAAGCATCTTAAAACTCTTTAACAAAACTGTTCACTGACTTAATATGCGACAGCTAAAAATTAGTAAGCAAATCACGAATCGGGAGAGTCAATCTCTGGATAAATACCTACAAGAAATTGGAAAGGTTGATTTGCTAACTCCTGATGAGGAAGTAATACTTGCTCAAAAAATCCGTGATGGAGACCAGCTTTCTTTGGAGCGCTTAACAAAAGCGAACCTACGTTTTGTGGTTTCCGTTGCAAAACAATACCAGAATCAAGGGCTTTCGTTAGGTGATTTAATCAATGAAGGAAACCTTGGTTTGATTAAAGCTGCACAACGATTTGATGAAACCCGTGGTTTCAAATTTATATCTTATGCCGTATGGTGGATTCGTCAATCTATCCTTCAGGCATTAGCAGAACAATCCCGTATCGTTCGTTTACCTCTGAACCGTGTAGGTTCACTCAATAAAATTTCTAAGACTTTCTCTGACTTAGAGCAGAAATTTGAAAGAGAACCATCTCCGGAAGAGTTAGCTGAAGTATTGGAAATTACTGCCGCTGAGGTAATTGATACCTTGAAAATTTCGGGACGTCATGTATCTGTTGATGCGCCATTTGTACAAGGCGAAGAAAACAGTTTATTAGATGTATTAGAAAATGACAGCGAAGAAAAACCTGATCAGGGTCTAATCAATGATTCATTGCGTAGAGAGGTAATGAGAGCTTTATCAACGCTTACACAACGTGAAGCAGAGGTAATAACTTATTATTTTGGATTGAACGGTGAGCAGGCAATGACACTTGAAGAAATAGGTGAGAAATTTAACCTGACCCGTGAACGCGTACGCCAGATTAAAGAAAAAGCAATCCGTCGCTTACGTCAGACTTCAAGAAGTAAAGCACTAAAGGCTTACTTAGGTTAAGATAAAATTTATAATCAAAGACTTATATAAAAAAGGTACGAAT
Source organism: Cyanobium sp. NIES-981 (assembly GCA_943368815.1). GTDB lineage: Bacteria > Bacteroidota > Bacteroidia > Cytophagales > Spirosomataceae > Emticicia. Next base: position 3,719 of record CALRLS020000449.1, on the reverse strand, counting down.
CTCGTGCCTTTTTTTGTAGACTCCAATGGCTATTTTACAGGCTATACACAATATTGCTGAGATTTGCGCCCAAAAAAACGTCAAAACAGCAATTCTTTGTCCGGGCTCACGTAGCGCAGCCCTTACTATATCTATGGTTCGGCACCCTGAGATACAAACCTATAGTATAAGTGACGAGCGTTCGGCAGGATTTATAGGATTAGGTATAGCGCAGTCTACAAACGATACCGTCGCATTGGTTTGCACTTCCGGAACAGCAGCTTATAACCTGGCACCGGCAGTAGCCGAAGCTTTTTTTCAGGAAATCCCCTTATTAATTCTGACAGCCGACCGTCCACCTGAATGGATTCACCAGTATGATGGGCAAACGATTTATCAGGAAAATATTTTCGGTAAGCACGTAAAAAAGAGTTTTACATTACCTGCTGATTATAGTCATAATGATGCCATCTGGCAGATAGAAAGAGTTCTTAATGAAGCCATCAATCTCAGTCAATCATCACCAAAAGGCCCGGTGCATATTAATGTACCCATCCGTGAGCCATTCTATCCGACTGAAAATGAAACAATAAGATTTGATAAACGCGTCAGAATTATTGAAAATGTAGCTACATCAAAGAAACTACCAGCTAAGTTTTTTGAAAGCTTTTATGACATCTGGAGAAGCAGTGACAAGAAGTTGATTATTGTAGGTCAACAACAGAACGATGGGCTGTCAGAAATATTAAGAAACATCTCTGATGAATTTAGTATACCTGTTTTGAGTGATATTATTTCTAATGTTGATTTTGAAAATGTCATTTTCTCTCATGATGTTTTTCTGTCTTCTAAAAATGAAGCCTTCCTGGAGTCACTGGCACCTGACTTGATTATTACCTGTGGTAAGTCGCTCATCTCAAAAAACTTAAAGCAATTTATCCGTAAATACCCACCGCGATATCATTTCCATATTCAGGAAAACCCGGAGCTGATTGACCCCTTACAGACTTTAACACATAAACTTGAAGTTTCAGCCAAATATTTCTTTGAGACATTATTTAGTGATCTGGACATAATGAAATTCAAAGAAGGTGACGAGGATGATGAAAATAATGTATATTTTGAACTCTGGAAAGGGGCAAATCAAAAGAGTCAGGTGAAATTATCTAAGTTCTTAGATAATACACCATATTCAGAATTTAAAGCCATAAAAAAACTGATTGAGAAGCTTCCTGAGGACTCGATATTTCATCTAGGGAATAGTATGCCTGTCAGATATGCGAATCTCACAGGACTGTCAGCAGGCAAGAATATTGAAGTTTTTGCCAACAGAGGCACCAGTGGTATTGATGGTATACTGAGCTCTGCTGTTGGAAATGCCTTGTCAACTAATAAACTGGTTATATGCTTAATCGGAGATGTTTCTTTCTTTTACGATAGAAATGCATTCTGGAATATTTACTTACCTGATAACCTGAGAGTAGTTTTATTAAATAATCAAGGCGGGAATATTTTCAGAATTATTGACGGGCCAAACAGACAAGCTGAGTTGAAAGACTATTTTGTAACTGAGCAAAATCTTAATGCCAAACGGACTTGCGAGGATGCAGGGGTACAGTATACTCAGGTTTCTAATGATGAAGACCTGGAAAAAGAGCTTAATATTTTTTTAGAAGCCAGTAATCAACCAAAACTTCTGGAAATAATTGTTGATGGGGAACTCAGTGCAGAAGTTTTCAGGAATTACAAGAAATTATTTACAGATTTCAGCTAATCTTTTAACGGATTTTTCTTCTTTGAGCTGTGAGCCAATTTTCCAATATTGGCAAGCTTTATCTTTATTGCCTAACGCAAAATTTGTTTCTCCCATATAATAATTCAATAACTCAACATCCGGGTCAAGTTTATCAGCCTGTTCAAAGTATTGCAAAGCCTTTGTATAGTTCTTACTTAAAAGTTCAAATACGCCTGAATTCCGAATGGCCCAGGCATTGCTCTTATCCTCTTCCATCGCATTGTCAATCAACTCTTTACCTGCTTTTAAATTGCCAGTATTCAATAGGTAAAAACCTTTGTTGTTTTCGTAAAGGATGTTTTTATTCAAAGCAATGGCTTTATCTACAAGGGTAATAGCTTCTTTAAAATTATCTTCATGTGCATAGACAAGACTTAGGTTGTTAAGAGCAAAATCCTGTCTGGGATTTATTTCTATGGCTTTTTCAAAATTTGCCTTAGCCAATTGATACTCTTTTTGTTGATATTGCAGGTAGCCAAGATTCGTTAAAGCTTTGTCATTCGTCCTTTCTAAGGCAAGTGCTCTTTGCAATACCTGAGAGGCATCCGGAAACTTATTTTTTTGAATATATATATTACTTAAAGTGACAAAGTAAAACGAGGAATCCTGGTATTTTTTTTCTATCGATTTCAACAAAGAAAGCGACTCATCAAGCCTGCTTGTATTTGATAAAGCATCAGCCAGATTGTATTTTGCAAGAATAAAATCTTTGTCTAACGAAACTGCCTTTTCGAAATCAGTTATGGCTCCGTTTATGTCATCACTAGCTAGTTTTGCAGAGCCGCGGTTGTTATAGGCATCAGCAAACGAGGGTGTTTTTTCAATAGCTTCTGAAAAAAAGCCAATTGCTTTTTCAAAATCTCTCTTTTTATACGCTTCATTGCCTTGAATAAAGAATAATTCAGCATCCTTTTCATTCCGAGAGCATGAAGAAAATAAGCTAATAGTAATAAATGTAACAATCTTTATAAAAGTATTATAAGTATAATTCATATTTATTGTTCAATAAGTATTACTTTGATTTCCTGGAATTTGTTTCCAGAATCCATAAATCTTGTGTAAAATTGTGTCAGAAAATACAAACTTCATAAACAACAATGAAATTTATAAAAGAAATCCCCAATAGTTATTGTAAGGCTTCACTTTATGGCTGGAATAACAAGTTTATTTTAAAGTTTGAAGCAGGTATGTATGAGCAGACATATAAAATGAATGAATACGATGTTTCAGGAGAAGATGAAATTGAAGAAATGCTGGGAGATACTTTTATGGAAAAAGTAATCAAACGTTTCAAGGACATGTCAGAAGACTTTGAACTGATACTAGATTCAGTAGATTAATTAAACGAAATGGATTCCATGATTTGATGGAATCCATTTCGTTTAATTGTACTTTTTGAATAGTATACCTAAGCGTATTTTATATAAAGCCACTTTTTATATAGTTCTTCCTGCTCAGCAGTTGGTTTTTCAACTCTTTCCAGCTTCATCCTCACTGATGGATTTGGCAATAGTTTTACATCGTAGCTAAACTCCCTGCCAAATCTTTTCACCTTTACTTTAATTATATCGCCTACCTGTTTATCAGTAATATAGTTGCTGGCAACCGGATATTTATTTCCGTCAATTTCAAGTATTTCATCATTGACATTCAATTCCCCTGCATAAGCAGATGCTCCTTTTAATACTGCCGTTATTTTATTATTTACTACAGTAGCACCTAAGAATGGCGTTTTGGTATCATATTCTTTCACTATTTTCATTCCAACATAATTAAAATAAGTATCATAATCAATGGCATCTGTACTCCATATATATTTCTGAAAGAAGCTATCAAGGCTTTTTCCTGCTACTTTTTCACATGCTGCCTGAAATTCTTCGTCCTTATATCCTCGCCCTTGTTTTTTATAATACTCATTCCACAAAAGTTTAAATACATCATCCAG
>CALRLS020000448.1:0-4688 GCA_943368815.1 Cyanobium sp. NIES-981 | reverse complement strand
CAGGCATTGCCTCCTCTCCTGCTGATACCACTGGTCGAAAATGCCTTTAAACATGGTGTATCTGAAACCCGGAATCAGCCGTTTGTTGATATTCATCTTTCAATCAGAAACCGACAGCTAAGTTTTGAAGTACGTAATTCGTCTGAGATTCAGGAAGAGGACGGTCCGGTAAAAGAAAGTTTAGGGCTTTCAAACCTGCGCCGCCAACTGGAATTATTGTATACTGATTACAAACTATCAGTACGGCAGCGCAATGCTGTGTTTATTGCTGTTTTACAAATAAATCTTGCGAGCCATGTCTAAACTCAATTGCATCATTATAGAAGACGAACCACTGGCTGTAAAAATCCTGGCAGATTATATTGCGGAAGTCCCTTTCCTGTCTTTGCAGGCTTCTTTTAAAGATGCGATACTGGCCACTGAATACCTGCATGAGCATACGCCGGACCTCATTTTTCTGGACATACACCTGCCCAGGCTCAAAGGCATGGCATTCTTAAAAACCCTAAGCCACCCACCTGCTGTCATTATCACAACAGCCTATCATCAATATGCTGTCGAGGGTTTTACTCTCAACGTAACCGATTACCTGCTGAAACCCTTTGAGTTTGAGCGTTTTCTGATAGCTGTCAATAAAGTAAAAGCCGCCCAAAGAGAAAAACCTGTTGAAACGATGCCTGAAACAAAAGACTTTATCTTTCTGAATATCGACCGGAAAAAGGTAAAGGTGCTGTTTGCCGATATGCTATACATCGAAAGTCAGCGGGAATATGTCAAAATTGTGACTACCAAAGCCACTTTCTTATCCAAAATGAGCACGCACGAAATCGAATCCCTCCTCCCTCCTGCACAATTCAAGCGCATTCATCGCTCATTCATTGTCTCCATCAACAAAATAGATTCCTATACCGCAGAGATGGTAGAGCTCAATGGCATTTCTATTCCTATTGGACGGGGTTATAAAGAGGTGCTTGAAGGGCTTTAGAATCGTCTTGAACTTTGATTTAGCTGATTGATTTGATTACACTGATTATGTAATCCGTGTAAATTAATTGAATGCAGTATAAGAAATTCCATCAGTGAAATCATAAAATCAGTTAAATCAAAGTTCAGGACATAATTTTTCAAAGAATCTACATAAATTATCATAGAATATCATATTTTATTACTCTACTAATTTGGTATACTATATGGATTTTATATTTTTGCTCATCGTTTACAAAATCATAGCAATATGAAGGCGGTCTGTTGCCGAATTAAGCCATCATACAACAAATAATCATTATAAAACACCCACAAAAATATAAGGGGACTAATCAAAAAATAAAACATCACTATGCGAAACAAATTTATGCTAACAAAGAAAATTATGAAATCCTCCTTCCTGCTTGGCTTGCTGCTGCTGCCTTTTCTGTCATCAGCTCAGAATGAGCCAGTTCTCAATCGCACAATTACCGGGAAGGTAGTGGATGCCGTTACTAATGAAATACTCATTGGTGCAACCATATCCATCAAAGGTACAACCAATGGCTCTGCCACTGATGTTAATGGAGAATTCAAACTCATTACAGGACAGAGACTACCTTTTACCTTAATCGTAAGCTATGTGGGTTATCTGAGAAAAGAAGTAGTTATCAACGAAGATAAAGTCGAAATCAAACTCGACCCTACGCCCAATCAATTGTCTGATGTCGTGATTACGTCTCGTCGTCGTCAGGAATCAGCGCAAACCGTGCCGCTTCCTATCTCAATCGTGAGAGGCGTAACCGTTGAAGACGCAGGAGCTTTTAACGTAAACCGTTTGAAAGAATTAGTACCAAGTGTACAATTATATGCTTCAAATGCCCGTAATACTACCCTGAATGTACGTGGTTTAGGCTCTACCTATGGTTTAACCAACGACGGTATCGACCCGGGTGTAGGTTTTTATGTAGATGGTGTTTATTATGCCCGTCCTGCAGCTACGGCACTTGATTTCATTGATATTGATCAGGTAGAGGTTCTGAGAGGTCCACAAGGAACACTCTTCGGTAAGAATACGACTGCCGGGGCCTTTAATATCACCTCTCGTCCGGCAAGTTTCGACCCGGGTGCCAGTTTCGAACTAAGTTATGGTAACTATGGCTATATTCAGGCAAAAGGTTCATTAACAGGTCCATTGAGCAAGACATTGGCTGCAAGAATCTCATTTACTGGTACACAACGCAACGGTACAGTATTTAACGTACATAACAACCAGTATATCAACGATATTAATAATATCGGTGTGAGGGCGCAATTACTATATGCGCCTAGTGATAATGTAAAAATCACCTTCATCGGCGATATAACAGACCAGAAACCAAACGGTTATGGTTGGGGAATTGCCGGAGTTGTTACTACCAAACGTGCGGCCTATCGCCAGTTTAATGCAATTATTGCTGATTTAAACTATAAAGTACCTTATTCAAGTGCATTTGAAAGAAAAGTTGACCTTGACACCCAATCAAAAGCAGACAATAAATTGAGCGGTGTTTCGGCTAACGCAGATATTAAAATCGGAAACGGTACACTTACTGCTACCACTGCCTATCGCTATTGGAAATGGGTACCTTTGAACGACCGTGATTATACTGGCCTGCCGATTTTCACCATTTCATCAGGAAATTCGGTGCATGACCAATGGTCGCAGGAAATCAGATATGCAGGTAAGGTATCTCCAAAATTAAGTGGTGTTATCGGGGTTTTCGGACTTTGGCAGGATTTGCAATCTGACCCTGTACAAACAGAAGAAGCGGGCTCGGCACAATGGCGTTTCGCACAAAGTTCTACGAGCGCATTATGGAAAACACCGGGTTTGTTTGATAATTTCGGTATCCGCACCACCAACCGCATCAAGAGTACCAGTTTAGCAGTGTTCAGTCAGGCTGACTGGTCTATCACTGATAAGTTCCATTTACTGCCGGGTATCAGATATAATTACGATAAGAAAGTAGTTGACTATAAACGTGATGTTTACGGTGGTTTGCAAACAACAGACCCTGCCCTGATTGCACTTAAAAACGGTGTTTATTCAAATCAGGCCTTTAATGTTATTGCCGATGCCGGTAATTTCTCAGGGCAGTTGACCTTACAATACCGTTCAAGCGAAAAATTCAATGCCTTTGCTACCTACTCGGTGACTTATAAACCTGTTGGTGTAAACATCGGCGGTTTACCGACTGCGAATGGCGCGGTATTGCTGGATCTGGCAACTGTAAAGCCGGAATTCGTAACACATAAGGAGATTGGTATAAAAACAAAACCTTCGGCTAATTCAATTCTGAATGTGATACTTTTCGATACCGACATCAAAGATTACCAGACACAGGTACAAACGCCTGAGCCGGGTGTGAACAGAGGTTATCTGGCCAATGCCGAGAAAGTACGTGTATTGGGCATTGAAGTTGATGCAAATGTAAGGGTAGGAAACCACTTAACTATTAATGGTGCATTTACTTATACTGATGGCAAATATGTTACTTTCAAAAACGCCCCTGTACCGCTTGAAGAAGTAGGTGGCACACAAGCCTTTAAAGATGTTTCAGGCGGAGCATTACCGGGTATCTCTAAATTCGCAGGTTCATTAGGTGCAGAACTAACCTGGAAAGGTGGTCTTGTGGGACTAAAAGGTAATTATTTCTTAGGCCTTGATGTTTATACACGCACTAAATTCTCATCAAGCCCATCTCCGTCAGAATTCCTGAATATTGATGGCTATACGCTGACTAATGGTCGCCTAGGTTTCAGAGCCTCAAACGGCGTTACGTTCTTCGTATGGAGCAGAAACTTATTCAATGTCAATTACTACGAACAATTATTAGCAGCACCGGGCAGCGCAGGTAACTACGCAGGTATCCTCGGTGACCCAGGTACTTATGGGGTGACTTTGAGGTATGCGTTCTGATGGGAATTGAGTGATTGTGTGATTTAGTGATTGTGTGATTTTTAGGTGGCATGCTTGTACTCTGGTGAGTAGGAGCGTGCCATTTTTTGTTTATATGACCGAATAATAATTATTCTTTGGGATATATTCTTTATTATATATCTTTACCAGTAAACCTGTGGAGTTCATTAAATACAGTCATTTATAATTTAATGACTTACTTTGAAGGGTTTGATTCTGTCAGTAATTTACTATTCCGATTCATTCATAACCTAAAACAACTACAATTGCTATGTTTCATTCAGAAGAACTTATTGAGTCATTGTCCCAAAAATTAGCCCTAAATTATTTAGCCAATTCATTTAACAGAGTAGATTCTGGTCATTTAGATTCACATAACATATTAGAAGAGGCTAACTCAATTATATTCAAAGAAGGTTCTTTTAATGAAGAAAATTCAATCGGAGATAAAAAAATCAGAAATGTATTAATTATTGGGGCTGGGGCTATATATAACTCTTTTAATGGGATTCCAATGGGGGCAGTAATTAAGGAAGGATTAATTGCAAGTAAATTAGGTTGGCTGAAGGAATTGGAAAGTCTGGAAACGGAAGATAAAAAAAAGAAATTTATTGCCTCGCTAAATTTTACAGAGAAAAAAATTCTGGAGGAGTATCAGAATTTGGCTTTACTTACTGATAAAGATGAGCTGAGTTTCGAAAATTTATTATTCGTTCTGTCAAAATTCAGGACAGAAGAAGAGTTAAGAATGGAAATAAAAAAT
>CALRLS020000447.1:0-4712 GCA_943368815.1 Cyanobium sp. NIES-981 | reverse complement strand
GTTGACGTTGGCCATATACCCCTCTTGCTAAACGGAGGCTACGGAATTTTTCTTCATGAATTTTACCTTCACGGAATAATCTGATTTTACGTTCTAAATCAATTATGTCTTTTTCAACAAGGGGATTCTCTAATTCTGTACGAAAACTTTGCATGACTTACTTATTTTAAATTGCAAATATACATTAAACCTATAATTATTATAGACTATATGGGTAAAAAAGTTTGAAATTTTTTATAATAGACTGATAATAAGTGTTTTGTGATATTAATGAGTGTAGTTTTTCCTAAAAAATGGGATATATTATTAAACTTATTCCCATAAAATTTAGTTTCATCAGGCTACATTAAAATATTATGTTGGGCTAAAATAGGTGGTGGCAACTCTTTTTCGTCCAGCATTTCTCTTAAATCTATTTCAATGGTTCTGCTCATAGATGTAATCGGTATATCGTTCGCTCCGCCTTCAAATGGATTTTCTGTACTTTCGCCTACTTTTTCCATACTTGAGAAAACCCATGAAACTACTATGCTGAATGGTATGGTAAGCCAGACAAGATTATCGCCCAGTTTTTCAAATTCTTTAAGCATTCCTAAGGGAACAACGATGATAAACAGGCGAACAAAATATAGATTTACAGAAGCAAACTGCCTTGGATACGGGAAGTTTTTAATACGCTCACTTTTGCCTTGTTGTTCATAAAGATTTACCAGCATATTCTCTAGTTCGATGTAATTCAGCGGCTCAATCAGCCCTTTTTCTTTTAACTCTCTCAGGTGTTTCGATTGCAGGCTGATGATGTGCGTTGCTCGGTTTTTCTTACTTAGTATATAAGTTTCTTCTTCCGCCGACAAAAATTTACCGAGCTCATCTTCAAGCTTACTCTCTTTTTCCGGAACCGAAAAATACTTTGCATATTCCCTGTTATAACTTTTGTTTGTGTTCTCCCAATTACGACTTTCCCTAAGCTGAAACCTGAGCGCTGTCAGCCATGCAATATGTCTGTAAATCAATTGTTGATGTACATTTGCATCGGCATCTTCTTTGATAAAATCTTTTACTAAAATACCCCATGCTCGACTACTATTCACGATAGCGCCCCAGATTTGTCTTGCTTCCCATAAGCGGTTATAGGTTTGGGTATTTTTAAATCCCACAATAAAAGCGGCTGCAGTACCGATTAAGGCAATAGGTACCCATGGAATGGCTATCCACTTTAAATCAAAGTACTGATATAGAATAGTAGGGATGATTGTCAGAATAGCAATAAGGTAAATTTCTCTTCTTGTCCAGAGAATAAATTCTTTCAGGGAGTAAAATCTTCCGGCATTCATAATTTTTAGTATTTAATAATAGTGTTCGGTATTGTGGTTTATGGTCTTATTAAGGCAGCATACATCTGCCCGTTGCCATAAATAGAGGCTCTTGTATTGAGTTTTGAAATATTCATATAGCCCAGCCGGGTAAACATCGTTCTTAATGATTGAAAATCTATCGGATATGGAACCCAGGTATTAGCGGCTTTAGAATCGTATTCAATAATTAAAATACTGGCATCTTCTTTCATATAGGATTTAAGTCTTGTTAGAAGAACTTCTTTTTCCTTAACAAAATGCAAAGAATTAGCCATCAGAATGCCATCGAGCTTTTCGACCTGTAATTCATCGCGGATAAAATCAGCAATAATCGTTTTAATAGTTACCTGCTTGTACTTAACTGGTATAGTACTCATTGCAGCAGCATTTGAATCAAGTGCATAGATAGTACTCCCGTCATCCAGAATATTGGCCAGAGCCAAAGTAAATGTACCACTTCCACAGCCTAAATCAGCCCAGATTCTCGTGTCTTTAGTAGAAAAATCTTTGTGCGTAATTAATTGTATGGCATCTTTTAGGTCCATAGGGTTATCTGATAAAAGTGGTGCACTGCTCTAAATCACAGATGCAATTTAGAGAAATTTCGTAAAAAGAGACCTTGCGACCAGAAATTTCATAGAATCTAAAAACTATTCCTATTTTTGAGGAAAATTATCTGACGAATATATGTTTGAGAAAATCAACGAGAAAGAATTACCCAAAATTACTGAGTCCAGAGCAATTATCCGTTTTCAGGACTGCGACCCCTTGCAGCACCTGAACAACTCTAAGTATTTTGATTATTATTTTAATGCGCGTGAAGACCAGGTGGCCAAATTATATGGCTTTAAGTTTTCGGAGGTATTTAAAAACTATAAAACAAGCTGGGTAGTTTATCAGCATCAGATTGCCTATATACGTCCTGCCGTGTTAAGCGAGTGGGTGAAGATTTTTTCAAGAGTCGTTTATTTTGATTCAGATACTTTGGTGACTGAATACTTTATGACTGATGAGAATATGACTGAGCTAAAGAATTTTATGTGGACAACCAGCAAATATGTGAGTGTAGAAACAGGTAGGAGAGTCCCTCATCAACATGATATTATGCAATACCTGGCCTCCACTTGCGAAAAGGATGTTAATTTTAAAGAGATTAATTTTAACGAGCGAATCAAGGTGGTCAAACAGCAATTATTAATCAATCAGGCGTCTTTATAATTCAGGTTTATAACTTAAAAGTAATACCTTCCAAAGCCAGTTGGGTATTTTCAAAGACTGCTTTCGCTTCTGAAAGGTGGATGTCCAGAGTTTTATAGCGTGATGAATAATGGCCGATAATTAATTGCCTGACATTTGATTTGAGCGCAATAGTCGCCGCCTGACTTGCAGTAGAATGATTGGTTTGTTGAGCCCGTTTCAATTCAGATTCAGTAAAGGTTGCCTCATGAAAAATGGTGCAAACATTTTGTAATTGAGGGATAATCGTTTCATTATAGGCAGTATCAGAACAATAAGCAAATGACTTAGAGGCTGTACCGGGAATGGTATAATCCTCATTTTTATATACCTTCCTTGTCAGAGGGTCTTCCACATCTAATCCCTCCTTCAGTTTTTTCATGTACGGAATCGGGAAATTCTCAGGTAATTTATCGACTAGCAGTTTTCTTTTAGATTCTTTGGTTCTGAACAGAAAACCACAGCAATCTATCCTGTGTATCAAAGGTATTGTTTCAACAGTAAATCCGGCTGCATCAAGAATCACATTGGCTGATGTGCTTTCAGTAGCTACAAAAATAATCTTGAAATGCAGGAATGTATGTGAGTATTTGAATTGGGTAGTCAGAATTTCGGCTAATTCCTTCGGGCCATAAATCGTTAAATCTTCTTTGCGCTGATTCAGATTCCAGCTTGAAAGGAGGCCGATTAGGCCAAAATAATGATCTCCATGCAAATGACTAATGAATATATTGCGGATACGATGGGTACGGACTTTGTGTTCGAGTAATCGAAACTGAGTACCCTCGCCGCAATCAATCAAAAAATGTTCATTTTCAAGAGTTAAGAGGTAGGCAGATGGATTGTGATCGAGTACAGGAGTTGCCGAGCCGGTACCAAGTATTAAGAGTTCAAAATTCATAACCCCTCGCCCCTAAAGGGGTATTTTTAGCAATAAATAGGAACAGGCTCTTAATTAAACAGCAGAGTGCCAGTCCATTAAAATATTAAAATTTCCCTTCTGTAAAACCATTTTCTTCTCCCAAATCAAATTCATCGTCTTTTTCTTCCCGGAAATCATTTTCGAGGTCATTCATAAATACGGCATCGATACCCTCATCAACTGTTGGTAGAATAACAAGCTCAGGGATTTTAGCTGAATCAATCTCATCAATTAAATCATCATCTTTTGTACAAATCACAAAAAGCCCCTGTTCGTCTCTGCACACGCGTGTTATTTTTCTGATTAGAGAAAGTCCGTCATTTTCAATATCAGTGATTTTTGTAAAATCAACAACCATATTCGTAAAACCTTCACGATAAAGTTGTACAACCAGCTTTTCGAATGGAGGGGCAATCTCTGAACCAAAAGTGGTTTCGTCTAAAGAAATAAGTACGTATTGCTCTGTCTTATCAATTTTATAATTCATAGGTGAAAATGCGTAGGAATTTTCGCAAAGTTAAGTGAAATTTTATTTTCCATCAAATCATAATTTTATAAAAGGCCTAAATCATGTCGACCAATCTGTCAATAAAACTATTGAGTTTTCTGATATTCAGGGCAATTTGCTTGCCAGTTTTTTTGTTTTTTGGCTCAGGTTGGCCAAAAAATGCCTGCGTATCGTTAATAGGGTATTTGCTGGTTGCCTTCTTATATTCAGGCCAATACTTCATGCCCTTGAAATTAACCGAAATAAGGGCTTTCGAATTGGCTGTATTATTCGTTTTATCAATTACGCGCTCTGGCAGGTTCCAGGCACCTATATTCAGACCTTCATTTTTTTCTATCAATACACCCTCATAAAAATTCGGAACATGCTCTAACCATAATTGATCGGCATTAAAACCCTTGCATAAATCCGTATGGCCTTTCTTAGCTGTATTATTTCCCCACCAGTTAACAAAATGCGAAGCCTCTTCTGAATTTCTTAATGCAAGAAAACCCGAATGAAATATACCTGTATTCAATATCTGTTTTTCATCAGGGTGCACCCCTGCATGAAGTAATTGAGGTACAATGATAATATTATATGTATTTAGACTATTCTCAATAAAATCAATCGGATTGTATAGCACAGTTGTACAATCAAAATACACAAGTTTATCAGATTGTTGCAGCAAATATTTTGCAAAAAAAGGTTT
>CALRLS020000446.1:0-4715 GCA_943368815.1 Cyanobium sp. NIES-981 | reverse complement strand
AATTAACAGCACCGGAGAACTGGTTAATGACGATGAAATTGTTGTTAAAAACGAAAGAGGTGAAATGAAATTAAAAAGAGTGAAGGAATAGAATAGACTAAAATACGGAGGCCATCTTCTACAGTAAAAAACAGTTTAAGGCTGGTTTTTAAAGCAGAAGATGGCCTTTTATAGTAAATAACTTATCGTTTTATGAAGAAATCTTCACTGTGCCCCCGGTCTTAGCTGCCTGATAAATGGCTTCAACTACCCTTATATCTCTCAATCCTTCTTCGCCCGGCGCTATTAATTGTGTGCCATTCATTAATGCCATACAATCTTCGTCCAACTGTTTGGCTTGCTGATTTTTGATTGGAAAATCAATCACTCCGCTAGAATGGCTTCCTTTATTACCGCCATAAGCAGAAAACGGCTCCATTTTTAGCCAGCCTTTCTCATAATTGACCTGCAGGTAATTCATATTAATACCAAAACTGGTATGACAGGCAGCTACAGCACCACCCGGGAATTGTAGTTGAAACAGCATGGTTTCTTCCACTTCTTTATATATCTCGGGGCGAATTACATGCGCCTGAGCTGTAACACTGATAGGTTCTTCACCTACAGCGAGTCTTGCGCCTTGTAAAGCGTATACGCCCATATCAGGCATACAACCGCCGCCTAATGCTTTTTGTTGTTTCCAGTGGGTAGTTCTACCATCCACATATCCGGCGCCGCAGGCAATCATCATGGGTTTGCCATAAATTTTTTCTCTGCCAATACGCATATATTCCTGTGTGTTGGGGTCGTGCTGACAACGGTAACCGATGGCCAGATTTACTTTATTGTCCTGACAAGCCTTAATCATAGCCTTGCAATCGGCTACACTTGTAGCCATTGGTTTTTCGCAGAATACATGTTTACCTGCTTTTGCTGCTCTAACCACATATTCGCGGTGCATACTTGGGGGAAGCACCACATACACCACATCAATATCAGGATTGTTGGCAATTGAATCAAAATTCTGATAATTGTAAATGTTTTTATCAGGTATATTATATTTCTTTTTCCATTTTTCAGCTTTCTCGGGTGTCCCTGTAACTATACCTGCCAGATAACACTTGTCTGTCATTTGCAAGGCAGGGGCAAGTAAATCAGTACTATAATATCCAAGGCCAACCAAAGCAATTCCCAGTTTATCTTTCTTTTTGGCTAAACCAGCTAAAAGCGTATTGGGCGAAAATAATGTTGCAGCACCTCCAAGTGCTAAAGATTTAATGGCATCACGTCGGGTAAACATAGTTTTAAATGTTAAGTGAATACAAAATTTTTAATAATGGGGCTGTCTAAAAAGTAAAAGTGTACAGAATATTACTTGGCACAGATTCACCGCAGGGCGGCCGCCTCACCCTCTAAATCTCCCTCTCCTGAAAAAGGAGAGGGAGACTTTTAGCCCCTCTCCCTTGGGAGAGGGGTTGGGGTGAGGAAAAACTCCAAAGATTATTTGGCCATTAAAACTTTTTAGACACCCTCAATCAGATGGAGAAGTATAAAAAACGGTTTTTAATTTAATGATTTCAGATGAATACATTTTACCAGAAAATTGTATAAATAACTGTAAATATAGCTATTACTACGAAGGCTCCAATAGCAAAGGGGGTTTCTACTTTAAACCATTGTTTCTTCACTTCAAACGCATTTTCCTGATTTTTACCTTTACCTTCAATCAAACTGATGGTGATATGAACTAATGAGCAAATCCAGAATACAACCCCCATGCGATTCATAAACGGAAACTCAGGATATAGGCTTTCGATAATGGCAGATAAAACAACGCTTAAGACAGCCGCAGACAAGGCTCCATTGGCTGTTGCTTTTTTCCAGAAGAAACCAAGAAGGAATATGCTTAGAATACCCGGCGAAACATATCCGGTATATACCTGAATGTACTCAAAGGCTTGTCCGAAATTAGCTAAAAGCGGACTCACAATCAGGGCAATAATAAAGGCAATGACAATTACTACCCGGCCTGTCCAGACGGTTTGTTTTTCGGTAAGATTTTTATTGAAGAATTTCTTGTGAATATCCAGCATATAAATGGTTGAAATACTATTGGCTTTGCCGGCCAATGAAGCCACAATAGCTGCTGTCAATGCGGCAAAAGCCAGTCCTTTTAAACCAACAGGTAGTAAATTCAATAATACCGGATACGCATTATCAGGTTTTACTATTCCGTTCTGGGTAATACCATTGACGATTGAAGGGTCAGCATTTTCCTGAAAGATAACATAAGCAGCCAGACCCGGAAGTACCACAATAAATGGCATCAGCATTTTCATGAATGCAGCAAACAGCACCCCATTGCGGGCTGTAGAAATATCAGCGCCCAATGCACGTTGGGTAATGTATTGGTTACATCCGAAATAATTCAGGTTATTTACCCATTGCCCGCCAATAATAAACATCATGATACCCGGCACCTGACGATAGGCGTCAATGAAGCCCCCCTTGCCATCATGTACCTGGTATTGATTAGGTTTGAAAATCATGTGCAAATGACCATCGGCTTTTTGTGCAATCAGATTCAGCCCTTCAAATACTCCTGCACCCGTTCCCACTTTATCAGACAATAAGCCAAGCGCAAGATAGGTAGTAGCCAGACCTCCGAAAATCAGACACACTACCTGAATGACATCGGTATAGCCAATCACTTTCATACCGCCAAGTGTAATAATTACGGCAAAAACCGTCAGGAAGATGGCACAGGACATAAAGCTGAAGCCCGTCATTTTTTCCAGACTTAGGCCACCGAGATAAATGATAGAGGTAAGGTTGACGAAAATGTAAAGAAACAGCCAGAAAACAGCCATAATCGTTGCCAAACGTCCATTGTAGCGCTTAGCCAGAAATTGTGGCATCGTGAAAATCTTGCTGTTCAGATACATCGGTAAGAAATAGACCGCCACAATCAATAAGGCCACCCCACCCAGAAGCTCATAAACCGAAATGGCAATACCCAGTTGGAAAGCCTGTCCGCTCATCCCGATAAACTGTTCAGCCGAGATATTGGAAGCGATAATAGAAGCGCCAATTGCCCACCAGGTTAGTGAACCTTCGGCAAGAAAAAAGTCTTTGCTATCAGCCGATTGTTTGCCCTTGTTTTTATAAATCCAATATCCGTAAGAAGAAACAATAATAAAGTAGACCAAAAAGATGAGGTAGTCGAGGGTTTCGAGTCCGAGTGTCATTTAAGTAAATGTATGAGGTTGAATAAGAATAATGTAGTAAAATAGGATTTTAACTATTCACTTTTTTATAATCGGCTAAAAATTTCTCTAAACCTATATCAGTCAGCGGATGCTTCAATAAGGCTGTGATAACGCTTAACGGCCCGGTCATGACATCAGAACCAATCTCTGCACATTTAATGATATGTATAGGATGACGAACAGAAGCAGCCAGAATTGCGGTTTCGTAGCCATAATTATCAAATATAAGCCGGATTTGCTGAATTAAATCGAGTCCATCTACCGAAATATCGTCCAGTCTCCCGATAAAAGGCGACACATAGGTAGCCCCGGCTTTTGCGGCTAATAGGGCTTGTCCTGCCGAAAATACCAGGGTACAGTTTGTCCGGATGCCATTTTCAGAGAAATATTTAATAGCTTTTATACCGTCTTTTATCATGGGCACTTTTACCACAATATTCGGATGGATTTCTGCCAGCGCTTCTCCTTCTCTGATCATCCCATCATATTCTGTTGCTATAACTTCTGCTGATATGGGGCCGTCTACGATTTCACAAATGGCTCTGTAGTGCTTCAGAATATTTTCATGTCCTGAAATACCTTCCTTTGCCATCAGCGACGGGTTTGTTGTTACTCCATCCAAAACGCCTAAATCATTAGCCTCCTGAATTTCAGCTAAATTAGCAGTATCAATAAAGAATTTCATTGGTTATAGGTTTTATTAAAATAAATGTGATTAGCATCCTTGTCCGTAATACGCATTTTTTCCGTGTTTACGCTCATAGTGTTTCATGCGTAAAGTGTCTTTTATTCTTGGCGTATCCGGATTAATCTGTAAGGTGAGCATGGCCATCCGGGCCACTTCTTCCAATACTGCGGCATTATAAACCGATTTTTCAGCGTTTTTCCCCCAGGTAAACGGGCCGTGATTCTGGAGTAAAACCATTTCTATTTCATGGTATGACAAGCCTCTGGTCTTAAGCAGGTCGAATATCTGGTTACCGGTTTCAAATTCGTAATCTCCCGCAATCATTTCGTCTGTCAATACCGGAGCGCAGGGAATGTCGTGGTGCGTATGATCGGCATGAGTAGTACCAAAAACAGGAATGTCTAAACCAGCCTGTGCCCAGGCTACCGCATAAGTGCTATGGGTATGGGTAATGCCACCGATGTCGCTCCAGTTTTTATAGAGTTGTGCATGGGTTTTGGTATCTGATGAGGGGCGCATTTTGCCTTCTACCACTCTGGCATCATAATCCATAATGACAATATCGTCTTCTTTCAATGTCTCATAAGGTACACCACTGGGTTTGATTGCAAACACCGCTTTTGCTCTGTCAACTGCGCTTACATTACCAAATGTGAACAGAACCAGGCCCAATTTAGGAAGCTTCATATTGGCTTCGTAGCATTCTTCTTTTAATGATTTGTATTGGTTCATCTGTAGAATACTTCATTAAGTTTGATGTCATTTTTTAGGTTTCTGAT
>CALRLS020000445.1:0-4719 GCA_943368815.1 Cyanobium sp. NIES-981 | reverse complement strand
ATTTTACGTCCCAGCTTATCTCTAACGATTCCTGTCAGATAAACATTTTTGAACGGATAAGTACCCTGATATTCATAGCCTGCAATAATCATCCGGGCAACCCAGAAGAATAAGATTTCAGGGGCAGTTACCAGATCATTAGTCGGATAATAATACTTAATATCCTCGTTATCAGGGTTTTTGAATGCATCAAAAACTGACATTGGCCATAACCACGAGCTAAACCAGGTATCCAATACGTCCTCGTCCTGTGTAAGATCATGCTCACTCAGGGCAAAAAGCTGGTATTTATTGCGGGCTATTTTCAATGCTTCTTTCTTATTGGCCGCAACAATACAGGTACCGTCTGGCATATAATACGCCGGAATACGATGCCCCCACCAAAGCTGACGGCTGATACACCAGTCTCTTACATTCTCCATCCAATAACGATAGGTATTCTTGAACTTAGGTGGAATAAACTGAATGGTATCGTCCATTACGTTTTTCAAGGCAGGCTCAGATAAATCTTTCATTTTCATGAACCACTGCAACGAAACCTTCGGCTCAATTACAGCACCGGTTCGCTCCGATGTACCTACCGTTGATTTATAATCTTCTGCTTTTACCAGATTACCAGACTCTTCAAGCAGTTTGACAATCTTTTTACGGGCGATGAATCTATCTTCTCCGACTAAAATCTGCGCTTTTTCGTTCAGTTTACCCTCATCCGTCAGAATATCAATAACAGCCAGGCCATGTTTTTGGCCTAGTGCATAGTCATTCTGGTCGTGGGCAGGTGTGACTTTCAAAGCACCTGTACCAAAATCCATCGTTACGTATTCATCGGCAATAATGCTTATTTCACGGTTAATCAAGGGGATGCGTACTTTTTTACCAATCAGGCTCTGATAACGTTCATCTTCAGGGTTCACACAGATAGCGGCATCAGCCATGATAGTTTCCGGACGAACGGTGGCAATAGTTAAGCTTCCTTCATCTCCATCGTAGCGGATATACACCAGTTTCTGCTGAATATCTTTCATGATAACCTCTTCGTCCGAAACCGTCGTTTTGGCCTGTGGGTCCCAGTTTACCATTCTATAACCACGGTAAATCTCTCCTTTGTTATATAAATCAACAAAAACTTCAATTACGGCATCATATAAGTTTGGCTCCATCGTAAAGCGTGTACGATTCCAATCACAAGAGGCCCCCAGCTTGCGCAATTGTTGCAGGATGATTCCGCCATATTTTTCTGTCCACTCCCAGCAATATTTAAGAAATTCGTCACGGCTAAGGTCGCTTTTATTAATACCTTGTTCTTTAAGCATAGCCACAACTTTTGCTTCTGTTGCAATAGAAGCATGGTCTGTACCCGGCACCCACAAAGC
The DNA here is from genome assembly GCA_943368815.1 of Cyanobium sp. NIES-981. Taxonomy (GTDB): domain Bacteria; phylum Bacteroidota; class Bacteroidia; order Cytophagales; family Spirosomataceae; genus Emticicia. The sequence continues at coordinate 3,346 of CALRLS020000445.1, read as the reverse complement.
CTCTTTTCCTTCCATTCTGGCCTTACGGGTCAATACATCCTGTATGGTATTGTTCAGCATGTGTCCCATGTGCAAGACACCCGTTACATTGGGCGGCGGAATCACGATGCAATAAGGCTCTTTGTCGGGATTCGGTTTCGAATTAAAATACTTGTTATCAGTCCAATACTGATACCATTTGTCTTCGATTTCTTTCGGATTGTAGGTCTTGCTTATCATGCTTATCTGGTGTTCGTCACGAACGAACAATAGTTTGTGTATCTGACGATAGTCGTTCAACTATCCCTATCTCCTCTTTTCAATTAAAAAAGGAGTGCAAAATTACGATTTTTTTACCGAATTCGTACTTGATACGTATATAAAAAACCTGCAAATCTAATAAGCAGATCTGCAGGTTGGGTGAAGGGTTGAATGTTTAAAATCTATTTCTTAGTTGGCATCAACAATTCTACCGGATCCGGAAATACGATGGCTGATTCTTGGGTCGCCTTTGAACCATACAGTTCCACTACCCGAAATGTGCACATCAAGGTTATAATAAGCAGTAGTTTCGCAACGTCCTGAACCGTTGATGTCTACATCAGAATTATCGGCATGTAAGCCAAACGATTCAATTTTGCCACTTCCGGTCATGGTATAAATAGCGTTTTTGGCATCTCCTTCCAGAAAAATCAGGCCTGAACCGCTCAATTCTGCGTCGACGTCGTTCTTCATATCAAGGGCAAGGTCTATTAAACCACTACCTGATAAGCTGATTGCAATGCTCTTGCCATAAATCTTATTATCACTGATAAGCCTACCACTACTGGCCACATCAATACTTAAAATATCGGGGGTTTGAATCCAGATTTTGATTTTTTTGTTGCTGTAAAAACCACCATTAGCATCCAGAATAAGTGTGCTGCCGCTGATACGTGTAATGATGCGGGGAATAATATTGCTCTCTGCTTCTATCTGAATGTCTCTGGCCGGGCCTTGGGTCAGAATTACCTCAGCAGCAAAGTCGAGTTCGATGCGGTTAAAATAGCCTGCACGACGATACTCGGTTTCTATAATTCCATTGCCTGTTTCTTCGTTAAAAACATTGCAGGATGTTAAGCCTGTCACTCCCAACAGGATTATACCGATAAAGATTAGTGTACGTTTCATTTTAATTGGATTTTAGCTTTTTCTAAGTTTTTTTTGTCTTTAACTATTAGATGCTATATGTTTGCATAAAGTTGTCTGACAAAATGTTAACAACAAGTTAATGACAACTCAATCACGTTTTTCCCTTATATCAGACCACATAAAATGAAGACACTTTGGGGTATAGACCTTGGCGGTACCAAGATTGAAGGCGTTGTAATGAATGCCGATACGAACGAAATATTATTGAGAAAAAGGATTCCGACTGAGGCAGTTAAAGGCTATGAGCATATTATCAGTCAGATCGCGAGACTGATAGATATGATAAAAGAAGAAACGAAGCTCTCGCCTACGGCAGTGGGCTTTAGTACACCAGGCGCTTTAGACCCGACTACCCAGACCATGAAAAACTGCAATACAACCTGTATGAACGGGCAAACCATGAAACAGGATATTGAAAGAGCTATTGGTGTACCTATTGAAATTGCCAATGATGCCAACTGTTTCGCTTTGGCAGAAGCAACGATGGGAATTGTAAAAGATGTGGTGCCCGATGCCAAAGTAGTATTCGGTATTATTATGGGTACAGGTGTTGGTGGAGGTGTGGTGATTAACGGGCAGGTATTGAATGGCAGGCACGGTATCGGTGGCGAATGGGGACATAATGTATTGGAGGACGATGGCTACGACTGCTATTGCGGTAAAAAAGGTTGTAACGAAACCGTTTTCTCCGGCCCATCATTACAGCGTTATTATGAAAAGATAAGCGGCAAATCGTTGACCATGAAAGAAATATATCAGGCCTATCAGGATGGCAATGACCCACATGCCAAGGCCACGCTTAAATATTTAACTACTTCATTCGGTAAGGCAATTTCTTATATTATTAACGTGATTGACCCGGATGCTATCGTGATTGGTGGAGGTGTAGGAAATATTGACGAATTATATACCGAAGGCCCGGAAGAACTTAAAAATTACATTTTCAATAGTCGTGTAGTAGAAACACCTTTCTTAAAACCTAAACTGGGCGACAGCGCAGGTGTTTTTGGTGCAGCGGAATTAGTGAGAGGATATTAATATAAAGGTTAAAACGACGGGAGAGCTATCTTAGCGGTAGCTCTCCCGTTTCTTTTTTATGATTCCAATGATTTCCCGATTTCATTAATCTGGTCGTCATAACCATCTTCATTGCCAATGCCTTTCGGATTCAGTCCATAGCCATTTTCTCCTTGTTGCCCATCCTGAAAAAGCATCCATAATCCATAAAATGGGATTAGCTGAAACCATCCGCTATTGCCCAGATCATGGCAACGTTTGGCTCCTTGTGCTAAGACAAACCAAAGAATCGGTATATACAATATCAGCATTAAAGGTGATTGGGTTGCAGCGACAAGAAAAAGAATGATCCAATAAGCGACTGCGTGTATAATCGCAGTAAGGCCATATTCTGTTCTTCTGATACGGCCATCAAATGAAAAAGGGGCATTAAACATACGCGTTTGGTTTAGGTTAATTAAAACTATTTTTAGTCGTTTTTTGCAATACATTGGTTAACAGACATAGCACCCTTTTTTTATGCTATGATTCTAATGATTTCCCGATTTCATTAATCTGGTCTTCATAGCTATCTTCATTCCCTACGTCTTTAGGATTATCACCATAGCCATTTTCTCCGGCTTGTCCATCCTGAAAAAGCATCCAGAGTACATAAAATGGTATTAATTGAAACCAACCGTTATTACCTAAATCATGACAACGCTTTGCTCCCTGGGCAGTCAGGAACCAGAACACCGGAATATATAAAATCCACGCTAGCTCAGCTGAATCCAGAGGGAGTACCAGACCCATAAGCATTAAAGAACCAAAATAAATAATATAGGAAAGCCCAAATTCCGTTCTACGGATTCGCCCTTCATACGAAAATGGTTTCTTGAACATACAGATATCTGTTTAGGTTAATTATATCATTTGTTTTCTCTTAATCTGAATGTACTTATTAATTGCCTCAATACTTAGTAAATGCGGCTGGGTAATTAAACCCTGAATCCCGGATTTAATTAACTCTTTTAATATCAATTGATTCTGACTAAGAAAATGCTTGCCTATGGTATTTGAATAAATATCTCTCAGATTATGCGCAGGTTGGCTAACGAAGTCTACAATCTCTGAATTTTCAAAAAACACAACCAATACCAGGTGATACTGAGCAATGGCT
>CALRLS020000444.1:0-4721 GCA_943368815.1 Cyanobium sp. NIES-981 | reverse complement strand
CTTCGACTACTTTTGACTTTTGCCCTTAATCTAACTATATTTGTTCCTAAAGCATTCCAGTGCTTGGGTTCTTGCATATATTTTGTTCTTTTCCAATTACAAAATTGCAAGAACTTTTTCATTTTATTGGACACCCTACCCTACGGGATGTCATATCGGTAGAAAAAAGAACTAACGTAGTTTCTAAGTCCCGTAGGGACGATATATTAAAAGTTTTGTGCTTTTAAGGTAATTCTACCAATTAGAAAATCTACTTCTAACTATAAAAATCTGTTTTTATGTTAATAATTCTGCCAACAAATAATCGGCTATTAAAACGGCTATACAGCTATTGGTTACGGCAGAGGTACTTGCCTGCCCTACTTCCAATGCACCGCCACGGGTATAATATCCTTTAAAAGCCGAGATAGTAGAGATAAGGAAACCGAATACAAAGGCTTTGATAATAGCAATAAAAACGTTGAAGGGTATAAACGAGTATCGTATACCATAGATATAATCCTCAGGAGTAATAATGCCGGTTAAGGTACCTGCCAGGTATCCTCCTAAAATACCAAGGAATCCGGAAAGAATTGCCAATAAAGGAAAAGTAAAAATAGAGGCTAATAATTTGGGTAATACCAGATAAGAGGCCGAATTAATGCCCATTACTTCTAATGCATCAATCTGTTCCGTGATTTTCATGGTTCCTAACTCACCTGCAATGTTCGATCCTACTTTTCCGGCAAGTACCACACACATAAATGTCGAAGAAAGTTCAAGGAGGGTCATATCGCGCACGATATTACTTACAATATAGACGGGTATCAATGGACTTACCAGGTTCGCTCTGGTTTGTACGCAAGTTACCGCACCGATAAAGACAGCTACAATAGCCACTATAAAAATAGAACTGATGCCAATGGACAAACATTCGTCTAAAAACCTGTTCCAATACACTTTAAACGTTTCTCGTCTGGTAAATAGCTTTCCCAGAAATATTAAATACCTTCCTACAATAGAAAACATAATTTTAAGCTAAGTTTTTAACGATATTTGCAAAGATAACGAATTGTTTAATAACGCATTTACTTGTCGAACTTATATTCAAAAGCAATGCCATTAGAATAAAAACACTTTAATCAATTAGAGTAATGAGTAAATTAATAGTAGTTTCAGGAGGTACACGAGGAATCGGCAGGGCAATTGTTGAAATATTTGCCAAAAACGGATTTGATGTAGTAGCATCGGCACGGAAAGAAAAAGATTTAAAAGAACTACAACATTATATCAAGGAAGCGTATACGGTAAATTGCTATACTTATGCTGCTAATCTGGCTAAGAAAGAACAGGCAATGGGCTTAGTAGACTTTGTTCAATCACTTAATCGACCCGTTGACGTTTTGGTAAATAATGCAGGCAACTTTATTCCGGGTAATATCCATGAGGAAGAAGACGGGGTATTGGAAAGTCTTATTGAAACAAATCTATATAGCGCCTATCATCTGTCAAGGGGCTTAGTAAAAGGTATGATAGCCCGGAAAAGCGGTTATATTTTCAATATGTGTTCGGTAGCCAGCCTGATGGCTTATCCTAATGGTGGGTCTTATAGTATTTCTAAATTTGCCCTATTAGGTTTTAGCAAGTGTTTGAGAGAAGAAATGAAGCCCTATAATATAAAGGTTACGTCTGTCATGCCCGGAGCCGTCCTAACTGATAGTTGGGCAGGGGTGGATATTCCGGCAGAAAGATTTATGAGCGCTGATGATGTAGCCAAAACCATCTGGGCGGCCTATAATTTATCTGATAGCGCTGTGATTGAGGAGATTATTATGAGACCGCAGAAGGGTGATATTTAAGCCTTATAATTTTTACGCGCCAACAAATATCGGGTATTAAAAAACTCTGAAGCCATAGAAATAAGAATGCGCTTTGCTACTTATTTCACTTGGTAAACTCGTAACAATAATAGTTTTTTTACTTCCATTTTTACCTAATTTAACCATCACTTTATCATTCTTATTTAATTTTAATAAAGCTGTAACTTGTTGACTCATTACAGTATTATCATGAATTATTGAATTTGACGCTACGGTCTTTACTATATTATTTGTGTCGCGACATTCTATTGAAAGTATAGTTCCAAATGAATCCAATTCAGGTGTTGAAAAAACGATATTAGCACCAAAATAAAAATAGCCATCAGTAGGAGCAATGAATTCACTGTTTGAAAAAACATTTAAAGAATCGAATACCTCTGTTTGAAATAATATTTTTACTGGAAATGTCGGTGGAAATTCTTGATTATTTACTGCATAAACTGAAAAGCCAATCCTATATTTAGAAATATCAGTCCAATTTGCATTACCATTATTATCAGAGGTTAAAACTTTACCTAAACCTGAGTTTTCAGTAATTTGAAGGTTTTTAGTGACTACTTTTTCAGGAGATACTATAGAACTTTGGCAAAAGGCAGTATGACCTAAAATTAAAAAAACACAGCAAAATTTTATGACTACTTGCATAAGAAAAACTATTGGTCAGAATACAACTATGGTACTGGGGAAACTCTTTTATGCAAAATATTTAAGATAATATAATCACAAAAGCCGCATTCAGAGCGGCTTTTGTGATTATATATTGTATTCATCAACTACTCTCTCAAAAAAGGATAATCCGCCTGAACATAAATATCCTCGAATGCCGTTTCTGCTTTCGGATATGGAGATTCTTCAGCAAATTTCACTGCTTCTTCTACCTGTGCTTTCACTTTGTTGTCGATTTCTTCTAATTCTGCTTCTGTAGCAATACCATTAGTTAAAATACGATGACGGCAAAGCTCTAGTGGGTCACGACTTTTCCACTCTTCTACTTCGTCCTTTGAACGGTATTTTTGTGGGTCAGACATTGAGTGACCACGGAAGCGATAGGTTTTGAATTCAAGGAATGTTGGGCCTTCGCCAGATCTTGCACGGTCAGCAGCACGTTTCACGGCTTCATGCACCATCTCTACGTCCATGGCATCAACCGGTTCGGCTGGCATATCGTAAGACTCACCGATAGTATACAATTCTCTTACGTTTGATGTACGGGCCACTGATGTGCCCATCGCATAGCCATTATTTTCAACAATAAATATAACCGGCAATTTCCATGTCATCGCCATATTGAATGCTTCGTGCAATGCTCCCTGACGAACAGCACCATCACCAAAATAACACATACAAAGGTTTTGTGTACCTTTATATTTTTCAGCGAAAGCAATACCTGCGCCTAATGGAATTTGTGCACCAACAATCCCATGACCACCGATAAAGTTTTTCTCCTTATCAAAAATGTGCATCGAACCGCCTTTACCTTTTGTTGTACCTGTTTCTTTGCCGTATAATTCGGCCATTATTCTATTAGGGTCTGTACCTAGTGCTAATGGATGGCCGTGGTCTCTATAAGCCGTAATCCACTTGTCGTCTTTTGTTAATGCTGAAACGGCTCCTGAAGAACAAGCCTCCTGCCCGATATATAAATGACAAAATCCACGAATCTTTTGCTGCCCGTATAATTGTCCGGCTTTTTCTTCAAATTTTCTCTGAAGATACATAGACTCGTACCAATACATATATGTTTCTTTACTGTATTTTACCTTTGGTGCCTTTTCTTTCGTAGCTGCCATGAATCTATTTTGCTTAAAATTTATAAATGTTCTTTTGCTTAGATGACAGCAAATTTATGAATTAAATCATTATGGACGAAAAATATTGAGATATTCTATTCATATCTATAGGCAATCAGGCATAATAATAACATTAATTTTTTCTAAATTCTATCAAAATGCAACAAAAAAAGCCTCTGAACAAATCCAGAGGCCTCTCACATCAGTTCGAGATAACTATACTTTAATCTCTACGTCAACACCACTTGGTAATTCCAGTTTCATCAAGGCATCAACAGTTTTCGGGCTTGCCGAGTAAATGTCGATCAGACGTTTGTAAGTACATAACTGGAATTGCTCACGTGATTTTTTGTTAACGTGCGGAGAACGTAATACAGTGAAGATTTCTTTGCGAGTAGGCAACGGAATTGGTCCGCTTACAACGGCTCCCGTAGATTTTACAGCCTTCACAATTCTCTCAGCCGATTTGTCCACTAAATTGTGGTCAAATGACTTTAATTTGATTCTGATTTTTTGTGACATTGGTTCAATTTTTTTAAGATGAACCCCTCCGAAAGAACCATTTGCTTCAGAAAAGGGGCGAAAAATGCATTATTTTTCATAATGCGGGTGCAAAAATACTAAAAATATCGGAAAAAGAAGAATGGAAAACGGAAAAAGTGAAATAATAAAAAATGCAAAAATGAAGAAGGGTGAATGGGAAAAGTAATGGGCTGCATTTTTACAAATTTACGCTTTTATGTTCCGGCGTGATAGTAAAATACTTCACCTCGGCTGTTACACTCTCCAAAATCTTCTGCGTCCGTTCAGGGCGGGCATCCGTAATAAACACCTGTCCGAATGTATTATTATTAATACTCTCAATCAGGCTATGGATTCTCCTATCATCTAATTTATCAAAAATATCATCTAATAGCAGAATCGGTTTTACTTCCCTAAGGGTTTCAATCATTTCAAACTGGGCCAACCGCAGCGCCATGACGAATGATTTCTGCTGCCCCTGAGAACCGAATTTTTTGATTGGGTAAGTATCTATTTCAAATATGTAATCGTCTTTGTGGATACCCTTGGT
>CALRLS020000443.1:0-4723 GCA_943368815.1 Cyanobium sp. NIES-981 | reverse complement strand
GTACTCCGATACTGGAAGATCGGAAAATTTTACTAATTCCATTAAGGATAATTGTTTTTTTAATCGGAACCTACACTGCTCTTCTCACGCAAAACCGTGACTGCCCCGAATGCCGAAAAATATAATAAAGCGAACGATGAGAACCATCCGTTGCCTGCCCTGAAAGGAAATTGAATGAAAGAGGAAACTCTTTGAGACGAATTTTTTATTAACGCAGAGGCTCCATACGGATGTGCCTTTCTTAAAACTGTTGCAAAACTAATTCAAATGTTTCTATTTACCAAGTATTTCGCAAAAATAATTGGACTTTTTATAGAATGGTGATTTTTGGCACGCAAAAAATCACTATTCTAATATCAAATATTATTTATCCAATCAATTCAGTTTTGTAATAGCCTGATAAACCAGCACTTTAAATTTTTCTCCTAAATCTCCGTAGCTGTTTGGTACTTTCTGGGTCATAATCAAACCTACGATTCCCTCTTTCGGGTCAGCCCAATAAGTAGTGCCATAATAGCCGCCCCAATCAAATGTTCCTTCTGATGGTGTGATTCTCGCTGCCTCTGCAGCAGTAGTGATGCCAAAACCTAAACCAAATTTTCTAGCGCCTAAATTAATATCTCCAATCTGGTTATGAATCATCATATTTATTGTAACAGGGCTCAATAATTGTTGCCCATTGAACTTACCACCATTCAACAACATTTGCAGAAACATGGCATAGTCAGTTGCCGTAGAAACCAGACCTGCTCCACCGGAGAAGTATGTACCTTTTTCTTTAGGATAATTGCCCTGATTGCCGGTAAACTTCATTACTTTTTTATCTTTATCTTCAGTATTCAAAGCTGCTAATCGGCCAAATTTAGACTCCGGTAGATAAAAATAGGTATCGTTCATACCGATAGGCTTGAAAACACGCTCACGCAGAAAGGCATCGAAACTCATACCTGAGATTACTTCTACAAAATAGCCAAGTACGTCTGTATTCAACCCATAAGTAAATTTCTCTCCCGGGTTATGCAATAAAGGCATTTTCCCTAACCTACTCATGACATCCTCCAGGGTATAATCAGGTGTGCCAATACCGCTTGGAATTTTATTCTTGGCATAAATCGCTACTGCTTCTTTGCTGCCAATGCCTGCATAACTGATACCGGAAGTATGTGTCAGTAAATCTCTGATAGTAATTTCTCTCTTCGCCGGAACGGTCGTATAAGTAGTGTCTTTCTCATTGAATTTATCCAATACAGTCGGATTCTTGAACGAGGGAATATATTTAGAAATAGGCTCATCCAATAAAAATTTACCCTCTTCATATAGCATCATTACGGCTACACTGGCAATAGCTTTACTCTGAGACGCAATCCTGAAAATCGCATCTTTTGGCATTGCTTTTTTGATCGTTAAATCATCATAGCCCAGGCCTTTGTTATACACTATTTTACCGTTTCTTACTACCAGCACTACTGCGCCTGCTGTGTAGGACTTGTCAACATATTCGTTCACTAATTTATCAATACGCTGCAATCTTTGGGTACTCATACCCTGACTTTCGGGAGTGGCAGGCACTAAGGTCTGAGAAAAAGTAAAATGATGCGATAATAGAATAAAAACGAAGGAATAGAAATACTTCATGATGTTTATGGTTTGAATAGATGTTAGTTAATGATTAGTTCTAATTAAGTTTCGTAATAGCCTGATAAACCAGCACTTTAAATTTCTCACCAATATTGGCATAGCTGTTTGGTATTTTCTGGGTCATAATCATCCCTATGATTCCCTCTTTCGGGTCTGCCCAATAAGCGGTGCTGTACGCTCCTCCCCAATCAAAAGTACCTTCCGATGGTGGTATTCTGGCTGCTTCTGCCGCCGTAGTAAGGGCAAAGCCTAAACCAAATTTTTTATTGCCTAAACTAAGGTCGCCAATCTGGTTATGAATCATCATGTTTACTGTAACAGGGCTCAAAAATTGTTTTCCATTATATTTGCCTCCATTCAACAACATTTGAAGAAACATCGCATAGTCAGTAACAGTAGAAACCAATCCTCCCCCACCTGAGAAATAAGCGCCCTTTTTCCTGGAATAGTTGCCATAGTCTCCGGTTACCATCATAACTTTTTTGTCTTTATCTTCAGTAGTCAGACTAGCCAATCGTTTGAATTTAGATTCCGGTAGATAAAAATAAGTATCATTCATACCAATCGGCCCGAAAATCCGCTCACGCAAAAAGGCATCGAAACTCATCCCTGACATTACTTCCACAAAATACCCCAATACATCGGTACTCAATCCATAGGTAAATTTCTCTCCGGGGTTATGTACCAAAGGGAGTTTTGCCAATCGGTTAATGACATCTTCCAATGTATAAAAAGGAGAATCAACTCCACCCGGAATATTATTTTTGGCATACATAGCCACGGCTTCTATTGTACCAATGCCTGCATAACTGATACCCGAGGTATGTGTCAGTAAATCTCTGATGGTAATTTCTCTTTTAGCCGGAACAGTAGTATAAGAACTATCTTTCCAGTTGAATTTATCTAATACGGTTGGATTTTTGAACGAGGGAATATATTTAGAAATAGGGTCATCTAACAAGAATTTACCCTCTTCATATAACATCATTACGGCCACACTTGTAATGGCTTTTGTTTGAGAGGCAATACGAAAAATCGCATCTTTTGACATCTCTGTCTTAGCAGTTATATTATCATATCCGTAACCCTTATGATACACTATTTTGCCATTACGGGCTACCAGAACAACCACCCCTGAAAGATAAGATTTATCAATATATTCATTGACTACCTTATCAATCCGTTGCAATCTTTGTGTATTCATGCCCACACTTTCTGCGCTGGCAACGCCTAAGGTTTGAGAAAAGCTGAATTGATAGGATAACAGAATTAAAACAAGAGAATAAAAATATTTCATGTGTTAATGGTTTGAATAGATTGAGAAACAAATATATCGTTTCCTGTTGATTTTCAAACAGATAATGCCGGTACATTTTAGCTGAAAAACGGAACTTTCATAAACAATCAAATGCTACTCAATCTTCCATTATTCAGAGAATCTGAGTACATTTGGCTACTATAAACAAGCCTGTCCATGATTCACGAATCTTTCTTTGAAACCGATAACAAACAGCGTAAAATTTTCTATCAGAAATGGCTGCCTGAACAGAAGGCATTGGGCATTATTGCTCTGGTTCACGGCTTAGGTGAGCATAGTGGCAGATATGGACATGTGGCAGAATTTTTCACTGCGCAAGGCTTTGGTATTATTGCTGTTGATACCTACGGGCATGGGCAAACAACAGGCAAAAGGGGCCATGCTGATTCGATGGAGGCCTATATGGAACAAATTACCCACCTGCTGGAATTAGCAAGGCAAACCATACCCAATAAACCCGTTTTCTTATACGGCCATAGTATGGGCGGCGCTTTGGTACTGAATTACGCATTCAGATACAAGCCTGCTATCAATGGCCTTATTGCCACTGCACCTGCGGTTCGCCCCGGCTTTAAACCACCAGCATTATTATTGCTTATCGGCAAAATAGCCCGTGCTATTGCCCCGTCTTTTACTCAGGCCAATTCGCTAGATTTAGACAAGCTATCGCATGACAGGGAGGTAATTGAAAAATACAAAGCCGACCCTCTGGTGCATACTCAGATATCCGGCATGGTAGGTATCAGCTTAATAGAGTGGGGCGAATGGCTATTACAAAACGCTCAGCACGCACCTGTACCTATACTGCTCATGCATGGCACAGAAGACGTACTGACCAGTTATGAAGCAAGTAAATTATTAGCGGCTCAGCTATCGGGTGATGTAACTTTTGTAAGCTATGAAAATCTATATCATGAACTCCATAATGAATTTGAAAAGCAGCGTGTTTTCAATGACATGTTAGCGTGGATAAAAAAGCATGTGTAATTCTTGCGTAAAACTTATTTCATCGTCTGGCACAGTATTTTTTATTACCTTTATACAACATTCCAAAGAAACACCTAACGCCATAAAATTTATTAATGAAACTCTCGATTTGTTGCCAGCTTGATTATGAAATCGAATACCCGACCCCTCTTATCCTGATGCTTCGTCCACGCAGTGGAACCGGGCAATGGATAATAAAAGAAGAGTACCTGTTAGAACCAAGTGTACCTGTAACCGAATACACCGATTTATATGGTAATCTATGCCAGAGGGTGTATACGCCACAGGGAAAGTTTAGTATCAGGAATTCCGCAATAGTCGAGGTCGCCGACCAGATAGATGTGGATTTTAGCGCTAATTTTGTACCGGTACAGGAATTGCCCGACGATTCTTTGATTTATTTATTACCCAGCCGCTATTGCGAGTCGGATAAACTCGGGCATTTAGCTGCCTCTATAGTAGGTGATTTGATAACGGGATACGAACAGATAGAAGCCATCAGAAAATGGATTAATGAAAATATCCGTTATGAATACGACCATAGTAATGCCTCTACATCATCGCAGGATACTGCCCAAAGCCGCATTGGTGTGTGCCGTGATTTTTCTCATCTGGGTGTTGCTTTGTGCCGTAGCATGAATATTCCTGCCCGCTTTGTGGTTGGATATCTGTACGAATTAAAACCAATGGATTTACATGCCTGGTTTGAAGCTTATTTAGGAGGCCGCTGGTACACTTTTGATGCCACCCAAACCGAACCACGAGGCAATAGAGTAGTAT
>CALRLS020000442.1:0-4730 GCA_943368815.1 Cyanobium sp. NIES-981 | reverse complement strand
TGGGTTTTATAGATCCTGTTGATTTAACATTATTGGTAATGGCGATAGGAAGTGGGGCTATGACGGTTTCTCATGCCAACGATGCCTGGTTCTGGGTGGTATCACAATTTACGGGGCTTACACAAGGCGATGCCTATCGTACACATACTATTCTTACGGGTTTGCAGGGAATAGTCAGTATTATTGCGGTTTGCCTGATATACTTTTTGTATCATCTACTGTAAATTCTAACCTCTAAGAGTAAAGATTTGTGGCGCGAGTTGCGTGACGGTTGCTTCCTGCTCGCAGTTGATATTGTAATAAATTAATTATGAATAATTTTGGATACCATCTAGTCGACACGGCGAGCTAGAAGCTCGCGCCACAATAGTATCTGTAACTAAACAGCTTAAAACATTGTTATCTTGTTTTAATTCTATTATACGTATTTCAGGATGGAAGAGGTAAGCAAATTAGATAAAATCATTGATGCGAGAATGAAACTGAAAGCTCGCTTTGAAGAGAAAATGAGGAATACCCCCTCGGTAGCAGATGAGCGCCCGATGGGAAAAGGAATAATAAACAGACATGGTATGCCGCAATTACCTGTGGGGCAAACCATCACCCAGAAATGGCCTGTATTGGATTTGGGTTATCACCCTAGTATCACTCTCGACCGTTGGCGTTTAACTGTTGATGGAGAAGTGGAAAATCCGGTCGTATTAAACTGGAAGGATTTTATGGACTTGCCACAGGTAGAAGATACAAGTGATTTTCATTGCGTAACCACCTGGTCAAAAATGGATATGGTCTGGAAGGGAGTACGATTGATGGATATTGCGGCCTTAGTTCAGCCTAAAGAAACAGCCACGCATATTTTATGCTATGGCTATGATACTTATACCACAAATGTATCAATGGAAGAAGCCTTAAAACCTGATGTATTGCTGGCGCATACTGTGTATAATGAACCTCTGGCAAAAGAACACGGTGGCCCGGTGCGGATGATAACCCCGCAATTATATGCCTGGAAAGGCTCTAAATGGATAAAAAGAATACAATTTTTACCCAAAAACAAATTAGGCTTCTGGGAGGAAAGAGGGTACTCTAATACGGCGTATCCCTGGAGAAATGATAGGTATAGTTGATTGGATTTATTTTATTGAGTGAATGAGTGATTGTGTGAATTAGTGATTAAAAAGTTGACATTAAGGAGTTTGTAAATATATCAAAAAAGGAGTCACATAAAACTATGCGACTCCTTTGCGTTTATAACCTTTATTTATCAATCTGTTATTCTTTATCTGATGGAAGCGTTACTCTTTTTACAGTACCGTCTTCTCCTTGCGTAACCATCACAAATACTACACCTTTTTGTTTACCAATGTTAATCTGGCCAACATATTCACCACTGAAATCCTTGATTTCATCTTTAGCAATCACATTGCCTTTTACATCCATTACTTTAATCGTAACATCGCCTTTTTCCTGACTGCTGAAACGAAGATTCAGAATGTCAGTTTTTGGATTGTTAGGATATACACTTAGTCCGCGCACAGTTTTGCTTGAAGAAGCGCCATCAAAAGAAAAAACATCCGGCATGGTACGGAAATCAAACTGTAAATCTTTGCCTAATTGATTAAGTCCCTCATTCAGTCCTTTCATATCCAGATTTAAATCTTTCATGTCCAGATCTAAATCGATGTCTTCTTCAAAATGGTCATTATCCCCATCACGACGATATACTCTCACACGTGGCTTGTCTCTGAGCTTCTCTCTGATAACTTTATCATCGTTATGGAATTCGAAGTGCTCATTGTCATTGCCATTTCTTCCACGGCTATAGGCTCTTACGCGAGGCTTTTCAGTATTGTAGTTATAGCTGAAATGGTCATTATTATCATCACGAATAAATTCCCTTTCTTTCTCATCACCCGTAAAACTCTCTACTTCCACTTTGGTTCCACGTACATTATCTTTGTTTTTTGCCATTACAGAATCCTGATAATTCTGAATCAGGTTTTCTTTTTGCTTGTCGCTTAAGCCCGTAACATCAAAGCTCTTTTCATGTACCTTGGTTTGTCCGTTAATATCCTGCTCAATTCTGATACGTGTTGTACTTTTTTCCTTTTTCTTCTCCTGAGCAAAAGAAGCGAAGGAAGTAATAGCGAATGCAGCCAACACACCTGCTTTCAGTGAACGATTAAATGTTGCTTTCATAATTTTATCATGTTTTATTAAAAAACTTTAAACAATAGATTATTCCTATTGATAGAATGTTGCACAAACATAGTAAAGACTATTCTTTTGTCGCTGTTAAAGTTTCTTAAAAGTTGTTAACAAAACTATTATAACTGTCTTAAATACAGTTGAATAGTATTTTCTAAACCATAGTAAAGAGCATCACAGATAAGCGCATGTCCAATGGAAACTTCCAACAAATTCGGAATATTATGTTTGAAATAGGCAAGGTTTTCAAGGCTTAAATCATGACCTGCATTTACTCCTAAACCAACCTGTTCAGCTACCTTTGCCGCCTTTGCATAGTCTCTGATAGCCTCTTCTTTATTTTCGGGGTATACATGCGCATAGCGTTCGGTATATAATTCAATACGGTCCGTGCCTGTTTCAGCGGCACCTTCTACCATTCGTTCGATGGGGTCGACAAAGATGGAGACCCTGCAACCTGCACTTTTGAAAGTTGCTACGAGGTCTTTTAGTCGTTCACGGTGGATAATTGTATCCCAACCTGCGTTAGACGTAATGGCATTCAACGCATCAGGTACCAATGTTACCTGTGTAGGTTTATTAGCCAATACCAGTTCAATAAATTTATCTTCGGTCGGATTCCCCTCAATATTAAATTCAGTTGTAACAATTTTCTTTAGGTCATATACGTCCTGGTAACGAATGTGTCTTTCGTCAGGTCTTGGGTGTACTGTAATACCTTGTGCGCCAAATGTTTCACAATCAATGGCCGTTTTTACCACATTCGGCATATTTCCACCACGAGAATTTCTTAAAGTTGCTATTTTATTGATATTTACTGATAATTTTGTCATCTCTTTAAAATTGGGATAAAGGAACAAGGGGAATGGAGACAGGGGAGAAACTATATTTCTCTTGGAACTAATAACTAATTATACTCACTTTTGAGTTCCCAATTGAGTCTAAAATAGGTTTAAATTGGGTCTGAAATTATTTCGTTGGATTATCGAAACGAAACCATTCGTTCGATTGTTGAGAAATAATCAGGTACAAGCATCTAATGTACAATAAACTACCAACAAAATGGCACTAAAAACAGAAATTGACGGACAAATTAAAGCAGCAATGCTTGCTCGTGACTCGGTAAGGTTAACAGCTTTACGCGACATTAAAAAAGTAATTTTATTAGAAGAAACCAAAGAGGGAAAATCAGGTGACCTGACATCGGATGAGGAGTTGAAATTGTTAACCAAAGCTGCCAAACAAAGAAGAGAATCAGCCGATATTTATCGTCAACAGAATCGCCCTGATTTATTGGATAAAGAATTAGCTGAACTGGCAGTTATTGAAGAGTTCTTACCAAAACAATTGTCGGATGATGAACTGAAAGCAAAACTACAGGAAATTATTGCTCGTGTAGGTGCTTCGGGTCCGGCAGATATGGGTAAGGTAATGGGCGTGGCTTCTAAAGAATTAGCAGGTCTGGCTGATGGTAAGGCTATCTCGGTTAATGTGAAATCGCTTTTAGCATAATATATTTCTATATTCAATATTGTAGTGCCATGTTTTAATAAGCATGGCATTGCTGTTTTAAACCTTAAAAGCTATGTTTAGTAATTTTGTATACCAGAATCCTGTAAAAATTCTCTTTGGAAAAGGACAGATTTCACAATTAGGCAAACAAATACCTAAGGATGCTAAAATTCTGCTTACTTATGGTGGCGGAAGTATTTTTAAAAATGGTGTATATGAGCAGGTGAAACAAGCCCTGCAAGGCAGAAGTATTGTTGAGTTTGGAGGTATTGAAGCGAATCCTACATACGAAACATTGATGCAGGCAGTAGAATTAGGAAGAAAGGAGGGTACTGATTATCTGTTGGCTGTAGGTGGAGGTTCGGTGCTTGATGGTACTAAATTTATAGCTGCGGCGATACCATACGAGGGCGATGATGCCTGGCAATTGGTAACTGGGGCGGCTAAAATCAAGAAAGCTATCCCTATTGGCTCAGTGCTTACTTTGCCTGCAACTGGTTCAGAAATGAACTTCTTTGCTGTAATCAGTCGTAAGGAAACATATGAAAAGAAAGGAATGGGGCATCCGTTATTATATCCCGTTTTTTCAATTCTTGACCCGGAAACAACTTATTCCTTGCCTAAGCAGCAGATAGCTAATGGGATAGCTGATGCCTTTACGCATGTAATGGAGCAATACATGACATATCCGGTTAATGCAGAGATTCAGGATCGTATGGCAGAATCTACCTTACAAACACTTATTGCTATTGCACCTGCAACATTGGCGAACCCAACTGATTACGAAGCACGTGCTAATTTTATGTGGGCAGCTACTGTGGCATTGAATGGTTTTATAGGAGTTGGCGTACCACAGGATTGGGCTACGCATGAGATAGGGCATGAACTGACAGCTTTTCACGGCATAGATCATGCGCTTACGCTGGCAGTGGTATTGCCGCATCTGATGAGACTCAGGAAAGAAGACAAGCGTGGAAAACTGATTCAATATGCTCAAAGGGTATGGAACC
>CALRLS020000441.1:0-4752 GCA_943368815.1 Cyanobium sp. NIES-981 | reverse complement strand
TGCCTGGACAGAAACATTAATGAAGAAGAGTCCTCATAAAATGCTGGCAGCGGTAGCAGTGCATCATTATTCTGTCATTAGCTGGACTGATAAAGGTCCTTCTATTGATTTTAATGAAGGGCATTACTTCAAGATTATGCAAGAAGCCTGGCAAATGGATGAGTTCATCAAAGGGCATAGTACAATCATGGACAAATACGACCCTCAGAAAAAAATAGCTTTGATTGTAGATGAATGGGGAGGCTGGTATACTGTAGAACCGGGCACAAATCCGGGTTTCCTGTATCAGCAAAACACCATGCGTGACGCCATGATTGCAGGTTTGACACTCAATATTTTTAATAATCATGCAGAGCGTGTGCGTGGCGCAAATCTGGCGCAGATTGTGAACGTATTGCAATCGGTCATCTTAACGAACGAAGAGAAAATGCTCCTTACCCCTACCTACCATGTCATGAAAATGTACAATGTGCATCAGGATGCCATGCTTGTGCCTATTAGTATTGAATCACCGTCGTATGATTATCAGGGTAAAAAGCTAACGGCGGTTTCAGCTTCGGCCTCAAAAGATGCTTCCGGAGCATTGAATATATCATTGACAAATATTGATTATACCAAAGCGCATGAGGTAACCATTAATCTGAGAGGAGAAGATTTTTCAAAAATATCGGGTCAAATTTTAAGTTCATCAAAAATCAACGACCATAATACATTCGAACAACCCAATAAGGTAGCAATAAAGGATTTTAGTGGCGCAAAGCTCGAAAAAGGTGTATTAAAGCTCACAATACCTGCCTATTCTGTGATTGTGCTGAATGCGAAAAAGTGATTTTTCAAAATAGTTTCACGGGATTTTTATTATTAAAAAATTGTGTTATATTTACACAATTCTATTTGCTTTGTTTATTTGTTAAATTAGGTTAAAATTTGATTTGATTCGTGAAAATCACTGATTTTCACGAATTTTATTGATTTTACACATTGTATTACTAATTTTTGTGCAAATATTAGGCAGCACATTATATAATGAATAAATACCCTCACTCTACCAGAATACTTGTTGCACTTGATTGTATCGTCTTTGGTTTTGATGGCGAAGAGCTTAAATTACTTCTGATTAAGAGAAACTTCACCCCCGAGAAAGGAAAATGGTCTTTGATGGGTGGTTTTTTAGAAGCTGAAGAAGACCTGGAAGTTGCCGCCAACCGTATTCTGTATGATTTAACAGGTTTAAAGGATATTTATTTTGAAGAAATCAAAACATTTGGGAAGGTCGGGCGAGATCCTGTGGAGCGCACCATCTCAATTTGTTTCTTTGCCCTGATAAACATTCATGCACATAACCAGGACCAGGCAAAGGCACAAAATGCGTATTGGATAAACCTTAAAGACAGGCCGAATTTAATCTTTGATCACGACCAGATGGTTAATCTGGCTTTGGAACAATTGCGTTATAAAGCTGCCTTGCATCCGATAGGTTTTGAACTTTTGCCTGAAAAATTTACCATACCACAGCTTCAGAAACTTTATGAAGCTATTTATGACACACCGCTTGACAGACGTAATTTTAGCCGTAAGATACTTTCAACAAAGCTTTTAATTGATACGGGCGAAAAAAACCAGCATTCTGCGACTAAAAAGGCTATTCTTTATCAGCTAGATAAAGAAAAATATCAGAGCCAGTTTAACGCATTCCATAATTTCATGTCAGATGCCATGATATAAGAATAAGGATTTGATTTATTGAATGAAAATAGCCACTTATTTAATATAAAACAAAATGTGTCGTTTTAACACATATATGCTGATTTAGACCTGAATAGACTATCGTAATTGTAGGGGATAGCATATCCTGTATAAGTATCATGTATTATAAAATTAAATGTGTCATTATAACACATATATAAATTATAAATGGAGCAACAATTTACTTTAGGAGTTGATTTTGGGACTGATTCCGTCCGGGCATTATTAGTCGATACCTCTACCGGACAATGTTTAAGCACCTCTGTAGCCTATTACAGCCGCTGGATGAATGGCATGTATTGCGATGCTTCCATCGCTCAATTCAGGCAACACCCCTTAGATTATCTGGAGGGAATTGAAAATGCCATCAAAGGAGCGCTGGAGAATGTTCCGGATGGAATCAGACAAAACATTGTAGGCATTTCGATAGATACAACAGGCTCTACACCCGTGGCCGTTGATGCAAACGGTACACCATTAGCTTTGTTGCCTGAATTTGCCGAAAATCCCAACGGCATGTTTATTCTCTGGAAAGACCACACGGCCAATGCCGAGGCCGAAGAAATCAATTATCTGGCACACCACTGGGACACTGATTATACAAAATATGTAGGCGGTATTTATTCGTCCGAATGGTTCTGGGCAAAGATACTCCATACACTAAGGGTAGATGTTGGCGTTCGTGAAAAGGCATTTTCATGGGTGGAACATTGCGACTGGATTTCTGCGGTTCTGACGGGCGATACCAATCCACTCACCATGAAGCGGTCACGTTGTGCGGCTGGCCATAAAGCCATGTGGCATGAAGAATTTGAAGGGCTGCCCTGGGAGGAATTTTTCTATAAACTCGATCCCCTGTTAGCAGGTTTAAGAGCGAGGCTCTTTAGAGATACCTATACTTCTGACGAACCAATGGGCCGGATTTCACCTGAATGGGCTCAGAAATTAGGACTCTCAGCCAATGTAGTGATTGGTGTCGGAGCTTTTGATTGCCACATGGGAGCCGTCGGCGCTGAAATTGAGCCCTATGATTTTGTTCGTGTGATGGGCACTTCCACTTGTGATATGCTCATAGCCCCTAACGAGGAAATCGGGCATTTGCTTATCAAGGGTATTTGTGGCCAGGTAGACGGTTCAATTATTCCGGGTATGCTGGGTATGGAAGCCGGGCAGTCGGCCTATGGCGATTATTATGCCTGGTTTCAGCAGATAATTACTGAACCTGTCAAGGAACTGCTAGGAGAAACAGCAGCCGATGAGTTGGCGCAGAAACTCATTCCTTATTTATCCGAAAAAGCTTCTTTACTAGCTGTCACCGAGCATGACGCT
Organism: Cyanobium sp. NIES-981; assembly: GCA_943368815.1. Classification (GTDB taxonomy): domain Bacteria; phylum Bacteroidota; class Bacteroidia; order Cytophagales; family Spirosomataceae; genus Emticicia. Next base: position 1,677 of record CALRLS020000441.1, on the reverse strand, counting down.
GTCGCAACCGACTGGATTAACGGACGACGAACTCCTGATGCCAATCATGCACTGAAAGCCACTTTTATGGGCCTGAGTTTAGGCACTGATGCAATAAAACTCTTCAAAATGATTGTAGAGGCCACCGCTTTTGGCTCGAAGGCAATTGTTGACAGGTTTATTGAAGAAGGTGTGCCTATTAAACAGGTAATTGCTATCGGCGGAGTGGCTAAAAAAGCACCATTTGTGATGCAGACACTTTGTGATGTACTGAACATGCCCATAAAAGTAGCCGGTTCTGACCAGGCCTGTGCCTTAGGTGCTGCCATGAACGCTTCGGTAGCGGCAGGAGTGCATCCCAATTTATTCGCCGCACAAAAAGCGATGGGTTCCGGTTTTGATGCCCACTATCAACCGCGCCCCGGGTATGTAGAAGTATATCATAAATTATATAAGAAATATCAGCGTTTAGGAAAATTCACAGAAAACAATGCTTAATCTAAAATCCTTTGAAGTTTGGTTCATCACAGGCAGTCAGCATCTATATGGTGAAGAAACACTTCGCCAGGTAGATGAACATTCACAAATCATAGCGAATGAACTCGATAATTCATCTAAGATACCTGTAAAAGTCATATTTAAGCCCGTCGTAAAAACACCTGACGAGATATTGTCAATCTGCAAAGAGGCTAATAATACACCTAATTGTGTAGGTATCATTACCTGGATGCACACCTTTTCCCCCGCCAAAATGTGGATTCGTGGGCTGAATGCCTTACAAGTGCCTATTTTACACCTCCATACCCAATTCAACCGGGATATTCCGTTCGATACTATCGACATGGACTTTATGAATCTCAATCAATCGGCTCATGGTGACCGGGAGTTTGGGCATATCATGTCGAAGATGCGGCTGAATCGTAAGGTGCTTGTTGGCCATTGGCAGTACAATTCGGTACAGGAAAAAATCAATACCTGGGCTCGTGTAGCGGTTGGCAGGTACCAGATGCAACAGATGAAAGTGGTTCGGTTTGGCGACAATATGCGTCAGGTAGCCGTGACAGAAGGAGATAAAGTAGCGGCTGAAATGAAGTTAGGGTTTTCAGTAAATACACATGCGGTTGGCGATTTAGTACAGGTAATCAATCAGGTTTCTGAACCTGAAATTGCACAACTCTTGCAGGAATATGAAGACTCTTACGACTTAATGCCCTCTTTAATGAAGAGCGGTAACAGGCGGAGTTCATTAATTGAAGCCGCCCGGATTGAGTTGGGTTTGAAAACATTCTTAAAAGACGGTGGCTATCAGGCATATACGAATACATTTGAAGACCTGCACGGCATGAGACAGTTACCGGGAATAGGCTCTCAACGAATGATGGCTGCCGGATACGGCTACGGTGGTGAGGGAGACTGGAAAACGGCTGCAATGGTGCATGTAATGAAACTAATGGCCAGTGGCATGAAGGGCGGCAATACCTTTATGGAAGATTACACCTACCATTTTAATCCCGACAATGCCCTGGTACTGGGTTCTCATATGCTGGAGATTTGCCCGTCAATTGCTGCCGGTAAAATAAGCTGTGAGGTACACCCATTAGGTATCGGAGGCAAAGAAGACCCGGTTCGTCTGGTTTTCAATGCAGCTGCAGGCCCGGCCTTAAATGTATCATTAGTTGATTTAGGAAACCGCTTCCG
>CALRLS020000440.1:0-4763 GCA_943368815.1 Cyanobium sp. NIES-981 | reverse complement strand
AATTAATGCATCAACAATGCCAAGTAAAAATCCGAACTTATAAAAAAAAGAATCCAATTGAAAACTCCCAATTGGATTCCGTAAATTAGTATTTTAAATCTAAATAAGTGTATCGCTTATTTAGGACTAGACAAAGCTAAATCTTAGTTAAAGATATAACGAAGACCTAACTGTGCTTGCCATCTTGATCCGATTCCTTTAGAATCAAAGAATGAAGTGGATAAAGGAGTAGTACCTGATGCATAAGGGAATGTGAATAGAGGGTTTTTATCTTTATCGTATCCTTGATAGGTCAATAAAGCAGTTCTATTTACACCTTTAAATACTCCCCATTTAGAGTTAAGCATATTTCCAAAATTGAATACATCAAAACTAATCTGAATTGTATTTCTCTTTTTGCCAAGATTAGTGAACAAATCTTGTTTGATACTTAAATCTAATTGACCTCTTGAAGGAGTAAATGCACCATTTCTTTCTGCATATTTACCTCTGTTTTTGCTCAAATATGGATCCTGATTAATGAATTTATCAAGGTCGGCCCATTGAGCAGTTGCTGAATAGGTTACATTTCCACCGCTTTTGATATCTACCAGTTTTATTTCATTAGCATCTCTTGGAATATAAATCAAGTCATTCGCATTTTGAGAATCTCCATTCACGTCTCCAGAATATGAGTAATGGTATGGGTTGCCTGTTTGATATTCAAAGAATAAACCGATAGTAGTTTTAGCGAATTTAAGATATTCAATACTATAAGTTACACCAGCAACAAAACGATCTTTAACTAAATAATTTGAATTAGACAGCACTACTGCATTAGGATCACCAGATACTGATCTGTCTCTCCAGATAGATTGAGCAATTGAACCACCATCATTTACCGATTTAGCATCAGAGTGAGTATAGGCTACTGAAGCAAATAAATTGTTGCTGAATGATTTCTCTAACTTTGCTGTCAGGAAGTAGCTATAACCCTGATTTGTATTTTTCATCAGAATCGCATCTGAAATATTAGAATTAATTCTGTTTACGGCTGTAGTTGCTCCTGTAGTTGGGTTTATGTTATAATATATTGGTCTTTTATCAGCACCACTTGCATTATTTGCAGAGCTAGGTAAATTCACATTATCATGATAAACGGCATTCAAATCTTTCGTATACGCACCCTCAACAGTTGCTACGATACCTGCTGGCAATTGATAGTCTACCGCTAGGTTTGTTCTCCATATTTGTGGAAATTTAAAGTCCTTGTCAGTTACAGCAAGGTTATAGGAAGCGTTTGCAGCTGCACCAGCCGGACGATAAGCATTAACGTCGGCAGTAAATGGTCTGTTTGTAGGGTTATTGACAGAAGAACTACCAAATAACACACCATTATTTGAAGCCTGATTAGATACCCAAACAAAAGGAACTTTACCTGTAAAGATACCTGTTCCACCACGAACCTGGATTTTTTTGTCACCAGTTACGTCATAGTTGAAACCAACTCTTGGAGACCATAAAAGTTGAGTTTTTTGTACTTCTCCCGTGTGGATTTTTAATCCATCTCTGAATGAAAGAGCTGCTGCAGCAGTGTTTTCTGTTATATCGGCATTAATAACAGGTATATCTACTCTTAAACCTACCGTTAAATTCAATTTAGAAGATACCTGATATTTGTCTTGTGCATATAAGCCATATTGAGCTGCTTTAACATAAGCAAAAGGGAATTCTCCACTCGGCAAGGCCGAATATTGAATACGATATTGTAGAGCATTAGAAGTACCGTTGTTAGCACTTGCATAAAAATCATCTAAAGATTTAAATTGGTATCCACCATAATAGTTTGGCGCAAAACCATTTTTAAATGAGAAGAATTCATTATAAGTGCCAAATGAGAAGGTATGTTTACCGCTAAAAATATCAACATTATCAGAAATCTGATAAACATCAGTATTCAAAAGGTTATTTGCAGAGAACGGCTCAAAACCGAAAGCAGTATAAGCCTGACCATTTCCATTTCCTATATCTACTGTTGGGAACGGCGTGGTATTACCTAGTGGAGTTTCTCTAAAATCACGGAATCCTGTATAACCAATCTGAATTTTATTAGAAATTTTACCACCAAAAGTACTGTTTAGCTCTCCGATTACTGAATTTAAATTGTTGTTAATTCTATAAAATGAGCTCAGGAAAGGTAGCACATTCAGACCCGGGGCACGGCCACCGGGCAATGAACCTGAACTACTTCCTGGTATATCTCTAAGAGACTGTAAAAAATTATACTTTATTGCAAATTTGTGATTATCAGAAATGTTTACGTCAATTCTTGCATTGATTTTATCAGAATTGCTTAGAAGTTTATAACCTTCGTAAGGACCAGGATCGTAACCATATTTAGAAATCAGGAATGCAGAAAGTTTATCTAAGTCCTCCTTTGTTACATTTGATTCGTTCCCACCCGTTGCAGATCCTTTTGCATGAAATGTACTGCCCGGATCATCACGTCTTTCTTGCTCAGCATTTAAGAAAAAGAATACTTTATCCTTGATAATTGGGCCACCCACTCTAAAACCAGTATTTCTAACACTGAATTTTTGAGCGATGGGGTCTAAAGGAGAACTTTCTCCTGAAATCTTTTTTCCGACATAGTTTAAATTGCGAGAGAAATTATAAACTGAACCTCTGAATTCATTGTCGCCCGAACGAGTAACCATATTTACTCCTGCCCCTGTAAAGCTACCCTCTCTTACATCAAAAGGGGCAATATTTACAGAAATTTGCTCAATAGCATCAAGAGAAATCGGCTGGGCATTTGTTTGACCACCCACTGCCCCTGAAAGACCAAATGAGTTATTAAAAGCAGCACCGTCAACAGTTATATTGTTGAAGTTTGAGCTACGTCCACCAAAACTAGGTGCGCCATTAAACGAGTTTGAACTCCCTTGAGGCGTTAAACGAGTAAGGTCGTTAAAAGATCTTGATAATGTTGGTAATGCTTGTATCTGTTCTTTAACAATCCCAGTAGCAGCGCCTGTGCGATCTGAACTGAAAATAGCGCTTCTCGATGTTTTAACAACTACCTCTTGAAGTTGAGTGCCTTCCTCTGATACGGATAGGTCAACATTAGCCGGAGAACCTAAGTTAGCAATCACCCCATCCTTTACTGTTTCCTTATAACCAACAAAGGTAACAGTAACTTTATAAGGTCCGCCAACACGAACAGCCGGGAAAGAGTATTTTCCCGCAACGTTTGTGACTGTACCGTATTTTGTACCAGAAGGAATATGTACAGCAATTACGGTGGCGCCGGGCAGTGCTTCTCCTTTAGTATCGGTAACTGTACCAATGATGGACGAAGTGGAAAGACCCTGGCCAAAGCCTTGAAAAGCAAAGAAAATCCCTACGAGAAGTGTAAAAGCTCCTCGCAAAAAAGTAAATTTTTGCATCATGTTTTTTTTGGAGTTAGAAATGTTTGAAGTAAAATTCATCAAGCAGAATTATATTGACCTTACAAAGGTCTTAAAAATTTTTCCTAAAAAAAACAAGCACCTATGTGTTTTATTAACATAAGTGCCTGGTATATAGTAATTTGTAGAATATGTAATGAAAAATATTGTTTAAGTGATATTTTTTCGGTATTAAGAAATTGTTATGCTTGCCTAATACTACTCAGGCACCCATTATTTCATGACCCATTTTATCTCTTTTGGTCTGTAAGTATTTTTCATTATAAGGATTAGCCGAAATTTCGATAGGAATAGTATTGACAATTTCAAGACCGTAACCAATAAGCCCTGCTCTTTTTTTAGGGTTATTAGAAATCAGCATAATCTTTTTTACACCCAGGTCTCTCAGTATCTGTGCACCTACCCCATAGTCTCTTTCGTCCATTTTAAAGCCTAATTCAAGATTAGCCTCCACGGTATCTCTGCCCATTTCCTGCAATTTATAAGATTTCAGCTTATTCAGCAGCCCGATACCACGCCCTTCCTGATTCATATAGAGTACAATACCTTTTTCATTCTTTTGTACCATGTCCATGGCGGCGTGTAACTGCGGGCCACAATCACATCGGCATGAACCAAAAATGTCTCCTGTTACACATGAAGAATGCACACGTACCATCACAGGTTCATTAGGTTCCCATGTTCCTTTTATCAATGCCAGGTGTAATTGATCGTTGTCTAACTGACGGTATGCAATCATGTCGAAATACCCATGCTCAGTAGGCATTTCTACACCAATTTCTCTTTTGATTAATGATTCTTTTTTCAGCCGATACTCAATCAGGTCTTTTATGCTGACAAGCTTCATGTTAAACTTATCGGCTATTTCACGCAATTGTGGCAAACGTGCCATCGTGCCATCTTCATTCAGAATTTCAATCAGCACGCCTACGGGCTGCAAACCTGCAAGAATGGCTAAATCAATAGTGGCTTCTGTATGGCCTGCTCTGCGTAAAACACCACCGTCAGCGGCTTTCAGAGGAAATATATGCCCGGGACGACCAAAATCTTCAGGTTTGGTATCAGCCATAGCAAGCGCCTGAATCGTTTTGGCGCGATCGCTGGCCGAAATACCTGTAGTACAGCCATTGCCAAGTAAATCAATAGATACGGTGAAAGCAGTTTCGTGTTGCGCGGTATTTTTCCCTACCATCATGCTTAGCTCTAATTCTTCACAACGACTGGCGGTAATAGGGGTACACATTAAGCCACGTCCCTCTTTTATCATAAAATTGACCATTTCGGGAGTAATCTTTTCTGCAGCGCACACAAAAT
>CALRLS020000439.1:0-4785 GCA_943368815.1 Cyanobium sp. NIES-981 | reverse complement strand
AGATGCAGGCACGTTTACCGGGCGATTCGGATCTTTTTCAAGGTCTTCAAACGATTTTTCGCAACTGCTAAGGGTAACAGCTAATACTGCTAAAGCCCCTGCGAATAATTGATGTATCTTCATTTTTGAATATTTTTATCTGAATGATTTTGAAATAAAGCTCTAACGAGCAATAATTTGGGATTAGAAAGTAAAGTTAAGGTTGACACCGTATCTTCTTACAGATGGAGTCTGTAGACCTGAGCCACCACCATCTATATATTGATTCAAGTCAATATCTTTCTTTTCAGCAAAGTACAACAGGTTTCTACCTACTAATGATACCGAAGCATTTTTCACAACACCGCCAAACCATTTTTCAGGCAATGAATAACCAATTACTACCTCACGCAAGGTGGCAAAAGAACGGTTCATCAAGTTACCATCATCTGTATTATAGTAACGGCTTACATAATCCTGTACAAATTGCTTGGTGTCGTTAGCCTTGTATTGTAATTCTGCATAATTGGTGATTTTACCATTCGCATCATACTTGATAGGTACACCATTTGAAACCTGAACACCTTCACCTACATAGGCTTTCACACCCAGGTAATCCTGCTCACGTGCCACACCCATTACACCTTCAGTAGTACCGATATGACGACCACCACGGTATGTCTGACGTTGGATATAATTAGAGATTACACCACCGATACGACCATCGAACTGAAAGCTGAAGCTCAGGTTTTTATAGTTGAATTTGTTATTGATACCAAATACAAATTTAGGATTGATATAACCTAAGAACTGTGCTACCGGCGTAGTAATCGGACGACCCGATGCATCATTAATAATTTGTCCGTCCGGTGTTCTTGCAAAGGCTGAACCATAAAACTTATCAAGACGATCGCCAACTTTGAAGAATGTATTCAAACTTTCAACACCCGGATAAATTTCTGTTAATCTCTCCTGGAAAGTAGAGTAGTTTACTACTACATCCCAGTTAAATCCGTCAGCATTTTTGATAGGAGAACCTGTCAGGGCAACTTCCCAACCTTTTTTCTGTGTTTTGATACCATTTACAAGAGCCGCAGTATAACCTGTAGTTGAAGAAATTGGTAAAGAGAAGATTCTTGGTCCTTCGTTAGAGATAAAATAAGTTACATCAAGACCGATACGGTTTTTCAATACTCTGAAATCAAGACCTATCTCTGTCTGAGAAGTTGAACTTGGGTTCAGACCCGGGTTATTCAATGTACCTGTATAGTAAGCCGATGGTTGGTTGTTATAAGCAAATGGGGTAGAATAAACCGCAGAGTTGCTATAAGCAGGGCCATCGTATGGAGAATAATACTGCTCACCATATCCAAGTGGGTTACCATCGCCCAAGCTTGGAGTTGTACCGATAGTAGAACGCGTCAAACCATCTTTTACGTTTGCATACGAACCTCTCAGTTTGAAGAATGAGATAACTGCCGGAAGGTCGATATAATCAGATAAAACTGTTGAAGCAGATACTGATGGATAGAAGAATGTATTGTTACCCGATGGTAAAGTTGATAATTTATCAACACGACCTGTGGTTCCGATAGTTACAAAATTTTTGAACGTAAAGTCAGCTGAGTAATAAGCTGAATTTACACGCATTGCTGAGTTAAAGTTAGCTGTACGCACAGGGTTAGCTGAGTTACTGAAATTGTATAAACCAGGTACGTTCAGGTAATCAGTAGAACCAAATTGTGAGCTATACTCAAAAGTACGGATGTTACCCCCAGCCCAGATTTTTGCGTTTAATCCTCTTACCAGATCTTTATCAAATTTCAATAAGATGTCAGTATTGTTTTCGAACAAGTTACGACGATCTTGACGGTAATCACCACGACGCTCGTCACGACCATAAGCACCTGCAGAATATGGCATTTTTTCAGTACGAAGCATGTTCCAGGTAGTAATTTGCGAACGGAGCGTAGCCTCTAAATAATCAGTAAATTTATAAGTTAAAGCCGCCTGCCCGATGATGTCAGTTTTTTGGTGACCTCTCAACCACTCATAACTCATGAAATACGGGTTGTTATAACGTTGGTATTCAGCATAGATTTGTTGGATACCTTCTTTACCTTCTTGCCAGTAATTACGCATGTCATCAACATCCCAGTCAGCACCTGCCCAAAGAGTCATGTTATAGATAATTGAGTTCGGGCCGTAGTTAATATCAGGGATATTCGGCGTATACTGTCTGTTATACTGTAAGTTCGATGTAAACGAAAGTTTGTCAGAGAACTTATAATCAGCCGCTATGTTAAAGTTCGAGATATTCAATTTGGTATTTGGTACAATACCACGTTGTGAAATCTGAGAAGTAGAGAAACGTAAGTTATATTTTTCACCTGAAGCTGAAACGGCGATATTATTAGTAGAAAGAATACCAGCCTGTAAAAAACGCTCCAGATTGTCTTTACCACGAGCAACCCAAGGAGTACCTTTTCTTACGCCAGTTACAGGATCAACAGGGCTATCGTATTGAGGAATCAACTGTCCTTCAAATTTAGGTCCCCAACCACCATCATAGTCACCATCATTCAATCCACCACCTTTACCATCAACAAAGGCATAACGACCGTGGTCACCAGGGCCATACAAATCCTGTACTTTTGGAATAGCCAGGAAACCTTTATCAATCATTGTCGAAGAGTTCACTTCAACCGAGAATCCACGTTTGTCTTTCGAACCACGTTTGGTTGTAATCAGGATAGCTCCGTTTTTACCACGGAAACCATAAAGCGCCGAAGCAGAAGCTCCTTTCAACACCGAGTAAGTTTCGATGTCATCAGGACTGATGTTCCATGTATCAGAGTTGATAGGTACACCATCAACTACATATAATATCTCCGTATTACCACGCAATGAAATGTTTGGCTTACGTAACATTTCAGGTTGTGCACCAATCGTCAAACCTGCTACTTTACCTGCCAGAGCATTAATGGCATTAGGCTCACGTGCTTTAACAGTAGCACCTCCATCAATTGACTGGATAGCTACCCCGATACGACGAATGTCTTTCTTGATACCAAGAGCTGTTACTACTACCTCGTTCAGGGTTTTAGTATCCTCTTGCATAGTTACGTTCAACGTTGTCTGGTTACCTACTGTACGTTCTTCTGTTGTGAACCCGATTGCGGAAAACACAAGCACAGTACTCGAATTTACATTGCTTAATCTGAAATTTCCACTGGCATCAGAGTTAGTTCCCTGATTACTGCCTTTTACTAACACGCTTACACCGGGAATGCCTTCGCCACTGGCAGAAGATACTTTCCCGCTTACTGAAGTCTGTGCAAAAGTTGCTCCACTGATATACAGACTCATCAGAAAAACTACCATGCGTAATAGGAGTTGTTGTTTCATATACTTTTGTTTTTGTTTGATTTTTAAATAGAGTTTATTCGTTAAAAAATAGTGTGTAGCAAGCATGATTTTCAGGTTGCAAAAGTAAGCTTATTACATTCCGTGAATGTTAAGGTGAAATTAAGCTATTGTTAAGTCAATTCCAGGAATGGCTCTATTTTCAGATTTTTTGTGCAAAAACATGAAAAAACAGGCCTTTTTTAAGAATTGTAAAAATACTTACGGGAAGCTTAACACTTCCCTGACGCCGCTAACAGGCAAAGCCATAGTCAGCTCATGCCGGTATCAATGGAAATACAGTTGTGGTAATTTTTTGAGGTAGAAGAATGGTTTAAAATTCTGTCGTAAAAAACCCTGGTGATAATACGTTCAATTAATGAACAAAAAGTTTATTGACGTTTACGAGCGATTTAACATTAGAGAAGAATGATTAAATACACTGGTTTACGACTCATTTTTAGCTTCATATTATCATTAAAATACAGGCTTTTTGCTTTAACTTTTGCATTACAATTCCTTTATCAAAACATAATACGGCATTCAGATTTTATTCTTGGCAGACTCGTAGTTTTGAATCCTAATCAACTCACAGAAATGCTGAATGTATTTGAATCGAAAGCTTTTATTCAACCTTCGCTTCTTAGCGTATTTAATGAAATAAAACATTATCTCTACCCTTCGTATCGCTATCTTCAGGGCAACTGTCATTGCAATGCCCATTTAAGTTCTTTATTATTGAAAAAACATGAAATTCCACACAAAAAAATCTGGGTTTTTGCTCCTTGCCGCTACTCTGAGACTTCCAATGAAGTATTTCTGATTCAGGACCCGAACCGTATTGCACCGCGAGACTATATCCGTTGGGGGTATCACGTTGCACCGATTGTACAGATAGATAATCATGAATTAATCTTTGATTTTAATTTTTCTGAATACGCCCCATTAAGCCTTGAAGAATGGTTGTCCCGACTGAATTCAGCTAATTATAAATGGATTATTGAGGACCCTGAATATTTCCTGTTTTACTCTTCGCCTTCTCTCAAAAAACGCAACAAAAATCTTTTCAATGGTAGTTTCTATCCCATCGAAAATACCTGTCTGGAAAACAAATGGTTTGAAAAAGGATTAGCTGCAAACGAGACCGCTTTGACTATGTATGAAGAGGTGATTAAAAGAGCAATAAAGAACAATGCTGACCCGGCTACTATCCACGATTATAAAAACCTGATAGGCAGTATCAATAATTTTGAATGTGTTTTCAGAGACAAAAGTTTCAATAAGAAAATGACCCTTGAGTTTCAGGAAAAATACCGAGACTTAATTCATTATTATAGGGGTGTTTTTGAAGATAATATTGAAAAGTGGTCTGAACTCATACAGGATATTGTATGAGTTCAG
>CALRLS020000438.1:0-4786 GCA_943368815.1 Cyanobium sp. NIES-981 | reverse complement strand
AGTATCTACTGTTGTGGGCTCAGTGGTACTTCCTTCTGCGTTTTCAGCAGCGGGTACTTCTGCAGTTGTATCCAAAACAGCCGTAGCAGGCTCGTCAGTAGTAGTGTCTACTGCAGTCGGTGCGGCTGTAGTTTCTTCTGTGGTTTCAGCAACGGGTGCTTCATCGTTCACCTCTTGTGCGATGGCTTCAACAGGTTCGTCAGTCAAAGTGTCGATAGCAGTGTCCAATACGGTAGTTTTTACTACGGTAGTGTCAACTGTGGAATCTTTCGGTTCGTTCATAATTTCTTTTGAGTCTTTTGTATTGGCCGGAGCCTCTGCCTTGGTCGAAGACGAATCTTCTACTTCGGCAGCATCAGTAACGGGTTCTGCTAAATCTAATTCTTTATTCGTCATTTTGTATGGTAACAGTTCGTAATATCGCGGATTGTTTTTATTAGATTTGCAAATGTAATAAATATACAAATACTTTTGCCTAACAATCAGCGCAGAGTGAGTCTAAATATTATTTACCGGGGAAAAAGGCTGAATTTTAATCCGATAATGCAACATTTTTACTTACTCTATGGTTTTTGAAACAAAAATCTGTTCAATTGTCCGGATAAATTCATCAAATCGCTGATACGATGTCTAAAATAAGCTTTGATTAATCAGACCTGAATCAGTGCTGTGAACCATTATCCTGACAAAAATTTCCTGTATTATAATGGCCATATTTACGGACAATCCCTATATTTATAACATAATATATATAATATTATATACGTAAAAAAAGCCTAAAACGTTGCAAAAAAAATGAATAAAAAAACCGATGTAGCCGCACTCCGACTTAATTATTTACTCAACGAATTAGTAGAAGAGAATGTTTTAGAAAACCCCTTTAAACAATTCGAAAAATGGTTTAACGAAGCCCTTGATGCCAAAGTTCTGGAGCCAAACGCCATGCATCTGGCCACTATTGCTAACGGCAAACCACATGGCAGAATTGTTTTGTTGAAAGGATTTGATGAGGAAGGATTCGTTTTTTTTACGAATTATGAAAGTAATAAAGGGAAAGAAATAACCGAAGTGCCCTATGTCTCGCTGACTTTTTTCTGGGGGGCATTGGAGCGACAAGTACGTATTGAAGGACATATTGTAAAGACTCCGCCATCGGAATCTGATGAATATTTTCAGTCCCGGCCACATGGCAGCAAGATAGGTGCATGGGTTTCGAAGCAGTCGACGGTAATATCGAGAGAAGCACTGGAAGAAAAACATAAAGAACTGGAAGCGCATTATGGTGATGGTTTCATCCCTCGTCCACCGCATTGGGGAGGATATAGGGTGATACCGGAAAGAATAGAATTCTGGCAGGGACGTGCAAGCCGCTTGCATGATAGAATATTATTTACGGATATGGATGGGGAATGGAAAATAGAGCGATTGAGTCCGTGATTTTGCGCCAAATTTGGCAGATATATAGCGATTGAATTTCAAGAAATAAACATTTAAGAAAAATAAAATCCATTTCGGTAGAGACGACTTGCAGGCGTCTCAATCGTCGAATATGTAATTAATTATGTATTGGTTTTAAATATTTCTGGACAAATTTTTCCATCAGGAAACGTAACATTACAATTTATAGACCCTTGAGACGCCTGCAAGTCGTCTCTACCAAATAGGATTAAATTGCTTTTGAACCAACCTAAAACATTCAACCCTATGACCTACGATTACATCATTATCGGTGCCGGTTCGGCAGGCTGTGTATTGGCGAATCGCCTTTCAGAAAATCCTAATCACAAGGTGCTACTGATTGAAGCAGGAGGGCCGGATAAGAAAATGGAAATCCATATTCCGGCAGGGTATGCCAAACTGCACCGTAGTGAGGTCGATTGGGGCTATTATTCTGAACCGCAGGAACATGTGCTGAATCGCAAGATATACCTGCCGCGAGGTAAAACGCTTGGTGGTTGTAGTTCGACCAATGCAATGGCTTATGTGCGAGGCAATAGGGAGGATTATAACGATTGGGCAGATATGGGCAATGAGGGCTGGAGCTATGAAGAGATACTGCCCTATTTCAAGAAATCAGAGCATAACGAGCAAATAAATAATATGTACCACGGCCAGAATGGGCCATTAAATGTAACTTATGCCAAGCATTATAAAACCCCCTTTACGGATGCCTTTGTAGACGCATGTGTAGAACAGGGTTTTACCAACAATAATGATTATAATGGCAGGAAGCAGGAGGGGGTCTCACTCCTGCAGTTTACTATTAAAGATGCCAAGCGCCATAGTGGTGCAACAGCCTTTCTGAAACCTGCCATGAGCCGTCCGAACCTGACCGTATACACCCGCACGATAGTGAAGCAGGTGCTGATTGAAAATGATAGGGCAGTAGGGGTAGAGGTGATACGGGGTAAAAACAATACAGAGAAGATTTTAGCCAATAAAGAAGTAATTCTTTCTGCCGGGTCTTTTAATTCGCCACAAATATTGATGCTTTCCGGGGTGGGGGATAAAGACGAACTCAAAAGAGCAGGTATCGCTTGTAAGAAAGAACTGCCGGGAGTAGGTAAAAACCTGCAGGACCATTTGTTTATGGGAGTTACCGCGCTGTCCCGCCAGCAATTCGGACAAAACCATTATTTATCCAAATGGAACCAGGCAAAGGCATTAGCACAATATATGTTTACGAAAAAAGGTATCCTGACTATCGGGCCTCTGGAAGCCGCAGCATTCGGCATGACAGACGATAGCCCGGATAGAGTAAACTATCAGTTTCATTATGCCTCCCTGCAAATTGGTGATGATTATACCGTAGATATGTATGATACATCCACCTTTCCGCAGAATGATGGTTTTACTATTCTGCCAACTTTATTGCGCCCTGAAAGCAGGGGTTATGTAGCTTTAAGGAGCAACAGTCCGCTTGATGCACCGATTATTCAACCTAATTTTCTATCGAAGGAACTGGATTGTATCACCTTATTGAAAGCAACCAGAAAGGCAATAGAAGTAATCAATTCGAATGCTTTTGAGCCTTATAGAGACAGACTGATAACTCCACCGGACCAGAGCTCAGACGATGCTGTGATGCTTCATATTAAAAAACAACTCGAAACTGTCTACCACCCCGTTGGCACCTGCAAAATGGGTTCTGATGAAATGGCAGTGGTAGATGACCATCTCAGAGTAAAAGGCATAGAGGGTTTGCGGGTAATTGATGCCAGTATCATGCCCACCATCGTATCAGGCAATACGAATGCCCCTGTGTATATGATAGCTGAGAAAGGGGCGGATCTAGTGTTGAAGTAGACGAAATTTTTAGTGGTGTTAAACTATAATTGCTTTTTAAATATTTATATTTGTATAAATCAAATTAATATAAATCTTATGTCATTAGCCACTCTCAAAAAGAATATTAGTTTCCTGACTGACTCAAAGGGACAGAAAGTAGCTGTACAGTTTGATTTAAGGAGTAAGCAAATGCAGGAATTATTTGAAGATTTGTTTGATACATTAGAGGTGCTTGAAAGACAAAATGAGCCAACACGAAATTTTGATGAGATAAAAAAGGAGGTTTACGAATAAGGTTTTCTGGAATAATGTTTCAGGAATTTGCGATGAAGAGTTTTATAAAAAGAGAATGAAATGACTAATAAGCTCAAATCCCACTGGGAAGAAGTATACCAAACAAAAAGTTTTGAAGAAGTAAGCTGGTTTCAGGCTGTTCCCGAAACATCCATTCAGGTTTTTGAAAAATTGAACCTGCCCAAGACAGCCAGTATAATAGACATAGGGGCAGGCGAAAGCCATTTTGTGGATTATCTTCTTGACGTAGGTTACGAAAATATCACGCTGGTAGATATTTCAGAAGAAGCGCTTCGGAAAACCAGAGAAAGGCTTGGTGACAAAGGCAAATCTATAGAATATATTGTAGCCGATGCCGGAACATTTAAAACTACAAAAAAGTACGATTTCTGGCACGATAGAGCCACTTTCCATTTCCTGACTGAAATAGTTCAGATTGAGCATTATACACAGAATATCTGTCGGTCGCTCAATGCAGGCGCTTATTTCCTGATTGGTACTTTTGCTGATGGCGGTCCCAGAAAATGCAGTGGTCTGGATATTTCTCAATACTCTGCCGACGACCTAAGCGAGGTTTTTGCCAGATGCTTTACTCAGCAAAAATGTATGAATATACAGCATATCACTCCTTATGAAACTGTACAGAAATTCACTTTCTGTCTTTTTAAATATGATGGATGATTTGTTATGATGTAAACGATACAATATAAGAAACATAGTAGAGACAACGCATTGCGTTGTCTTTTTATGAAGAAGCATATTCAAATTTGCAGACTCAAAAAAAACATTTTTCTTTAAAAGAAAATTAAGCATTAACCCGAATAAATTGCTGTTATGAAAAAACTCCTTTGTTTGCTGTTGACAGTTTGTATTTTTTCTTCATGTAAATTACGCCTTACCGGGCCTTTAAAAGGCAATTATCCGGGTGTTTATACCGCTGTTTCTAATAAATCTTCAGACATTATCTGGAATAATATCATACAATATTGCGCCAGGAATAATATGAAAATTAAGTTGATGGACAGAAAAAGCGGACTAATTGCTACTGATTGGTATAAAATCAAAAAATACACTTTTGAAAACAAGGATGGAACCCCAGAGAATATCAGTGCAGATGTGATTCTTGGTTGCGAAACCGTAGGACCTTTTAAAGTTGTATGCCAAGAACCAACTGTTATCTGGACCCGTATTATTTTTAAATTAA
>CALRLS020000437.1:0-4811 GCA_943368815.1 Cyanobium sp. NIES-981 | reverse complement strand
ATCTGATTTTGGATAGCGAGCTGATCGAGTACCGTATAAAAGCAATGTTTTATTTCATTACTCTATAAGTGTACCGTTTTCCATTCAAATTGAAAACCAACAAATAATTGCCGTTTCCTACGTGTTTGGTATTAGTATAAGCAGCTATTTTATCTTTTTTTGATGATGTATAGCCCATCCATACATAATTATTTCCGTCAGGTATCAGGTATGATACTTTTCTTCCCAGCATATCCAACAGGTATACCTCAGATAATTCCTGAATGTCCGGGCCGGAAATGTAGATATAATCTTTAAACAAATTAGGGAAAACGTTGATTTCAGGAGCAAAGAGGTTTTCCTCCCAATAGTCTAAATTGATTTCAAAACTGAATGCAAGAGAGGAAAACTGATTATTGCCTTCCTGTTTCCCTGAAATAGTAAAATTAATGGGTGTTCCTAAACTATACCAGCCTTTTTCTCTGAGAATATTTCTGAATTCAGGATTCAGAAATATTGTATCCTGACGGATAGTAATTAATTCAAATATTCCATAACTGATTGTATAATTGACCGGAAGATTGGCAGATGTACTTATCGGAATCTTAAAGGGGAAATAAGAGGGGGCCAGATTGAAATTTTCAGTTTTTACAGTTTGTGAGTAACGATCTATGTTCCAGTTTACTTCTCTTTGATTAGCATAATGTGTTAGCGTAGCCTTATGACTTACTTTCACCCTGACAGAGCCGGGCTTTCCTGTGGGATAAACCATATTGTCTATTAAATAAACCCCTGTTCCTTCTACAGTAATAGATAAGGGCACACCAATGTCAGAAGAATAAATAAATGGAAATGGTTTAAAATCAACATGCAATGAAGTATCACGCGGAGAGACTTTGATACTAGACAATTGAAGAATCGGATTCTGTACCCTCACGCTTAATTCAAAGGCTTGTCCGCCTTTTATTGATTGTGCAACTAATGTTATCATTCCCTCATTGCCATCAAGGACCAGTTTTTTGCCTTCCAGATGCGCCACTTTTTCACTGGAAGGTTTTAAGTGAAGCATAACCGATGAGTTGTCAGAGCTGAAAACATTTAACATAATTCCGGTTTGAATAAGGCTATCAGATATTATCAGGGTGTCAGGCAAATTTCGTATTTCTACCCACAGACTATTTTTGGTACTCAACCGATAGATTTTATTATTAAGTACTGCCAGCAAATCATGATTAGGTAGAACATCAATCGGTTTATATTGTTTGGAAGCAAGTGTTATCCAGTTATTTCTGATATCAAACCGTGCCTTTACTTTAAAAGAATTGTCGATTGTTAAATCAGGCATTATTTTATCAAAAGCATCAACCAGCAAAGAGCCCCGCCCTGTGAGGTAGAGGTATTTGTATAAGTACTGGTAGATATTATTGCTTATCTGCAAAGGTTGAGCTCCGTCTTTATCCCATTGATAAATTTGCCCGCCGCAACCTTCAGAGCAATAACCACTTACTAAAGATAAGCTGTTCCAGAGTTTACTTAACCGATATATAGTAAGACCATGGAAATAGTCCTTGATTTCTATTGATTGAAAAGTTTTGTCTGGTGTACCATCAAAATTGAATCTGGCACCCTGATAATAGATTTTCTTATTGTCAGTCACAACCAGTTCTGATTTTAATATGCCGTTTTGCCAGATAAAAGATGAGTCTCTGACCTGGTTATAGTTATAACGACGGACTCCACCGTTCGGAATATTTGTATAAAAGTGCCTGTGAAGTGTATCGGCAAACATAATTTCACCATCCATTTCTGAGAGAATAGTAGTATTATTCTGTCCGTCTATCAGCACTTTTTCTCCATCAACAGCCTGTAGCACCAGATCATTATTACCTAAATAAAATACTCTCGATACTTCTTTGTCATATTTAAAATGAGGCTTGCTTTGATGAAATTTGATAAAGGTCTTATAGTTATTATAAGGGTTTTTGTGTCCAAGCCAATAATCATTATTAGTGAGACTCTGAATATAGGTAATGCCTGCTTCAAATCGGATTTCCGGGATTTTATTACTGCTTTCAATTTCTTTAAGTGTGGGGATATCGATTTGATGAAGTCTGAGTAAATTATCAATATAATAAACACTTGTTCCTTCAACTAATATGGATTTAATAGTTCTGTCTGAAAAATCCAAAGTGCCTAGTCGCCCATTATTATCAATAAAATGATACCTGTTGTTCTCGGTCTTTAATGTGATGTAATTTGTGTTGAGAGAATTAAAAAAATCATAATTAGTATTAGGGTCATTATTAATCAATGGCAGCTGGACTGTATAAGATAGAAGATTGCCTTTAAAATCAATTTTCACCAATTCTCTGGGTTTAAAAGCATCGTTGATTTTTTGTAGAATAATTGTGTTTTCAAAGAATTTTGCTCTTCCCCATAGGTATACGCCTATAGTGCCCAGTTCTTTTGATGTTTTTTCGAAAACAAGATTATCGCTACTTAAATTTTCACCGGATTTTATTTTATATAATTGTAAATTGCCATCGGTGTAACTTATGTCTTTGTGGATTAATAACCATATATTCTGGTCTTTATCGACGCTTAGGTCTTCTATACTATATTTCTGAAAGCCGAAAATTTCTTTGTATAAGGTTTTGGTATTTATTGTTGAAAGTAGTTTTCCTTCCAGACTATAAATATAAAAACTCTGATAGCCTTCTGGCTCTTGCCTCAACATCAGGCATCCATTCTCAATTTTTATCGAACTATAGTAGTTGCCCGGTTTTTTAAATGAATGAGTAGTTTTTTGAAGAGTTTTAAAATCGTAGTAATGAAAGAAGAAGGCGGAATCGTTATAATACGAATTATCATAAGTGCTAAACCAGAAGCCGTTTTCACTAAAACTATTCGGAATAAGAGTGCTATTAGGAAAAGTACCTGTTATTTTACCTGTACTGTCTATTAAAATAAGTGGACTATTACTGACATTGTTTTCTTCTTTAGCAGGTAGCTCAACATTAGCCAGCGTAAATTTATTATTTGTAGCATAAATATTCGTGAATTTGTATGCCTGAATATTGAATACGGCATTATGAAAATGAAATGTTGTATCAGGGGCATAGACCTGAGCCCTGGCAAAATTCAATCCGATAAATAATAAAAACAGACAACGCTTCATACGCAAAAGATATTTGATGCTAAAAATAGCTTAACAATATATCTTTTGCCCAGAAAGAGTGCCTGAATACTTATTTAACGGAAGATTTCTTATTTTAAGGAGAAAAAGTTAATTATAAGAAAAGCCTGTATATCTTTAAGCTAATCCCCTTTGGCAAAATATAATTATCAGGCACTAAATCATTGTCAATTAGTTCAAATCCATTCCGTTCATAAAACCGATGGGCGGCATGGGTAACCAAGGGAGTGTCCAGCAAGACTTCGGTAAATTTTTGTTGTTTAGCTTCCTGCAATAGTACTTCAAAAAGTCTGGATGCCAAACCCAATGTTTTGCCCCTATATTCTTTTTTAATGAACATTTTTCTTAGAACCGACTGCGTATCATTCAATCTTTCTAAACCGATAGTGCCAATAACCTCATCCCGAGTATTAGTAGCAACCCATAGCCAGTTACCTTTATCATTATAAAATGCTTTCAGGTTATGCAAATCAGGTTGCCTTTGAGCCGTTAATCCTAAATTAAATTCTCCGTTCTGGATAGACAATACCATGTCTTCTACCTGTTGCTGGTATTTTTCTTCAAAAAGACCGATTTTGATTTGTGTTTCTTTCATTTCCTCAAAAGTCTCATAGTATTGTTTTTTGAAATCGTTTGTGTCAAGAAAATGTTCAATTTCTTCTAATGCCAAAAGAATATTTTGCTGCGAAGCACGGATGATTTTTTCATTGTTTTCTTTGAAGCTTACCCACATTTCTTCTAATTGTGGTAGGGTCTTCCATGCTTTTTCAGTGAGTTTTAAATGCCTTTTCCTGGCATCCTGTCCAGATTTTTCTGAAACTATCCAGCCCGCTTTTTCCATTTCTTTGGCTAACTGAATTACTCCCGGATGGCTGATATGCAATATTTCTGCAATCTCCATAATCCCTTTTTCACCTTCTTTACTTAATAAATAGAATAGAGGAAACCACTTCGATTCAAAGTCAATACCTGAACTTCTGTATATTTCTGAAACCGATTTCATCATCCGGTCGCTTAGTCTTTTCAGACGGCTACCAAGCGCCAAAGCACCTAAATCTGATATTAAATCCATAATATGTAATTAATTACGTAATTAGTTACGCAAATATTTGGAGAATAATTTTATAATGCAAATTTTTGCAAAAAAATCATGAACGATGGAGATTATAAATGCCGGAATAGAGGACTTAGAAACCTTAATGAGTTTGTACGACGATGCCATTGCACATCAGAAAGCAGTTAGTGATTTGGTATGGAAAGGTTTTGACAAAACGATGGTTTTAAGGGAGATTGAAGAAAACCGCCAATGGAAAATAATAATTGGTGGAGCCGTGGCTTGTGTATTTATGACTGCGTATAATGATCGGGCTATCTGGGATGAAAAAGATGATGACCCTGCTATTTATATTCATCGCATTTCCACAAATCCGGCATTCAGGGGTAGGGGTTTTGTTAAGTTGATTACCGAATGGGCAATTAATTATGCCCGGGCAAATGAAATAGATTTTGTCAGGCTGGATACATGGCAGGACAACAAAAAACTGCATCAGATTTATCTGAATGCAGGTTATACTTATGTCGGCAAGAAAGTAATGGTTCCATCTGAAGACTTGCCACGACATTATTGGGGAACCAC
>CALRLS020000436.1:0-4834 GCA_943368815.1 Cyanobium sp. NIES-981 | reverse complement strand
GCTTCGCCTGTACCATCAAGTTTGGTTCTATACAAATATTTTTGTGTCGCGTTAGTAGGTGATGCGGTAAAATAAACATAACCCGATGTTTCATCTATCTGCTCCGGTGCTATAACATCATAACTGCCCTTTGTAATTAAGGTCTCCTTCTTTCCGTCACGCGATACACGGAACAGGTGTCTCCATCCATCTTTTTCACTTACCCAGATAAACTCTTTGCCACCGCTCAACCATTCCCATCCTGCCGGATTATCATCTGTCCACCGTGAACGGATATCCACCCAGGCATCATCTGTCTCCTCATAAATAGTGTTTACCGCCCCTGTTTTGGCATTGGCATACATCAATTTGCTATGATTTTGCTTACGATTCAATTGTTGCATAATCAGTTCATTAGCATTACCTGCCCATTCCATACGAGGGATATAATTCTGGCGGCTATCGCCCGGCACTTTCATCCAGATAGTCTTTGCTGTAGCTACGTCCACAACACCCACCCGACAAGCGGATGGCGCCTCTCCTACTTTAGGATACTCAACAGGTACTACAAACGAATAGGTTGAATCTGTATTATTAATCATGTAAAAATCCCGGATAGTATTGGCATCAATCTGCCAATAGGCAATCGTTTTGCTGTCAGGACTCCAACGGAAACCGTCTCTACAGCCAAATTCCTCTTCATACACCCAATCGAATGTACCATTGATGAGTTTTTTAGTGCCATTGGTTGAAGTCAGCACTTTTGGCTTGCCTGTGGCCAGATCTTCTACATATACATTGTTTTTGCTTACATAAGCCGCCTTTTTACCATCAGGAGAAATCTTGGCAAACATCAGGGAAGATTCAGGTAAAGAAACACCTAATTTTTTAAGCGCTTTGGTACCTAAATCCAGTACCCAATAATCACCTCTGGTTTCATATCGCCACACCCGTTTTGTATTGGTAAAAATCAATAGTTTTTTCTGGTCATCGGTAAAACTAAAACCCTTAACTGCCAGAGGTGTAGTACTTCCCTTGGGAGTTAATAAGTCTTTACTAACGATTATGTTTGCTTGTTGAGTAGTGAGGTCGAACTTTATAATAGCCTGTTGTTCGGCTGAATAATATCCGTTCCCATCTTTGGTCCATTTAGAAGATTGGCCGGGTTGAGCGGTAGCACCTAAAGCCACTAAGGTAGCATAAAGGCATAAGATTTTTCTGAACATAGTCTGATAAATGAAGGTTGATTGCGTTTTTGTCAATAAAAATAATAAAAAAATTCCGTTCTGACAGGCCTGTCAGAGAGATGAGAAGATTAAAGTTTTTACAGCGACAAAAACTGAAAGATTTCAAAAATTTAGTTTAGGATAATTGAGCCGCTAATTTATTGCTTAAATTTTTATCAATACCTCACCCATTATGGGTGAAATTAGGTTTGAGTCCGCCGAAATAAAAACAGCCTTTTATTTCCGGCTCGTAAGCAATATACCCAAAAGTACCAGAATTCCGCCAATTATAGTAGGGATTGTCAGTTTTTCTCCTAAAAAACTCACGGCAATCAATACAGCAAAAACAGGGGTAAGATTACCAATAATGGCCGATTTTGTGACGCCAATCAACCGAACTGCATCATAATACCAAATAAACCCGAGAGCGGTAGCGGCCGCACCCATATAGATTACTGCCACATAAGCCTGCCAGCTTGCGGTAGCCATATGGGCAAACAATTGATGCTGCCAGGCAGGAATAAACAATATTGCGCAACCAATAAACGCAGAAAAAGCGCTTAAAGTAAGTGCAGGCATGGCTTTTAATGCAAGTTTGGCTGTTAGGGTATAAGCAGTCCATGAAGCTACTGCTCCTAAAATAAACCACTCTCCTATTCCCCAGGTGCTTTGTGCCAATAGATTACTAAAATCGCCTCTTACAATCACGAGCATTGCGCCGATGATAGAGATTAGGATACCCAGCCATTTCAGCAGTGTTACTTTTTCGCCAAAGAAAATGGCGCTTCCCAAAGTAATAGTAATGGGCGAAAATGCAACTATCAATGAAGCCCTGACTGTGGGCATATATTGAATACCGATAAAAAAGAAGAGATTATATAAAACAACCCCCAAAATACCTGGTATAGCCGCCCATTTCCATTGTTCCGCACTGATTTTAGGTATCTTTCCTTCCTGTTTATAGAGCATGAGCATCAGTATTGTGGCTCCTACACTGAACCGTAAAAAGGCAGCAGAATAGGGACCGAATGATTGCACAGCTATTTTTCCGGCTGCAAAATTAGAACCCCAGAAAAAGACCGTAGCAATCAGTTTTAGATAAGTAATGCGCATGAATTATAATTCTGAATATTCGTGGAGCGTATAGAACCTATTTAAAATACACATCAAAAAACCAATTGGTTCGGTTTGGCAAAATTTTCTACAATCCCCTGCCAGCTGTGTATTTTATATCTCAGTTTCAGGTTTACAAAGCCTTACATATACAGGGTATAGTAATTGTATATGAATACCTATAAAATAATAGAGCTATGAAAACACCGAAAAAAGAATATTCCGATAAAAGTACAGATATGACCACTATGGTGACTATTCTGGAGAAGCTAAGAAAAAAAGGAGTTGATAAGGAATTCAGATGGACTGATAAGGGCTTTGGTATTCCGGATTCGGAAAAATTTTATGCACCAGAAGATCTGGAAATCATCAAAACTTATCGCTTTGAAGGTGAATCCAGTCCCTCTGAATCTGCCATTCTCTATATCATCGAATCTAAAGATGGTCATATAGGATACACCATAGATGCTTACGGTGCTTATAGTACCCACGAAAATGAAGCCGGTTACGATGATTTTATGAAAGAAATACCGGTAATTGAAAAAGACGAAAGACTAATCTTTGAACCACAATGATTCAGAACTTTTACTATAAATGAGAACAGGGTGAGGCATTAATGCTTCACCCTTCCTTCGTTATAGAATATCGTTAGGCCATCTTTTCCACCCACTATAATATCAGGTGTACCCGATTTATCCAGGTCAGCAATCGAGAAGTAATTGCCTGTTCCCTTACCAATACCCAGCGGGCCGAAGGCTATTATCTGTTTCGTAAATGACTCGCCATTCCATTGATAATAGTATAAACCGATGGCATCATGCGCACCGGGGTCTTTGCTGTCATGCGCACGGAATCTTTTTCCCGTAACCAATTCGGGCTGTTGGTCTCCGTCTAAATCCACCCATTTCAGCTCATGGAATTGGGAATTATATGGGTCTATCGGATGTTTTTTCCATGCACCATTCGCTTGCTGTTCATACCAATCAAGTCCATATCCATGCCCCTGACCGACAATTAAATCACTTTTGCCATCTTTGTTCACATCGGCTACAATAACAGGCAAACCCATATCGCCCAGTTTAAATGCCTCATGCAAAACCCATTTGCCGTTTCTTCTGTCCACAGGTGCTTCCAGCCATCCGTTTGAAATCACAAAATCACCTCGTCCATCACCATTAACATCTCCGAAGCCTAATCCGTGACCCTGTTTTTCAAAAACCTGAATTTTATCAAATTCACCTGTCTTTTTTCCGGCGGCATCCTTTTTCGCCTTAAAGTAAACTAATGGGTGACCCAGATTATTAGGCACTATTTCATCTTCTCCATCTCCGTCAATATCAAATAGCCTTGTGCCCTCTACATTTTTAATACCATCACCTACAATATGCTCTTTCCAGGGGCCATTATTACCAGGATTTTCGTACCAACGCACATTACCACCCCACCAGCCTCCGGTGACAAAATCCATTTTCCCATCATCGTTTACGTCCATTGGCAGGGTCGAGAAATCATCATAATATTCGCCGTTTCGCTTTACTTCACCGATATACACACGATCAACGAAAGTTGGGCCTTTGTACCAGAAGGAGCCCGAAACAATGTCAGGATTGCCGTCTTTATCTACATCAAATACACCTGCAGTCTCGAAGCCCTCAGCGGCTACCTGCTGACGACGGAATTTTAAAGGCCCTTGCTGCGCATAGGCGAACTGTACCAGACAAAAAAGAAAAATGATTTTTTTCATAGATAGGTTTGAATAGAGTTTTGAGTTGAGGCTTAAAGAAATATAACCGCGGCTGCTTATACAAATGCCTAAACGACATGACCAATGCTGGTTAGTTTATACATTGGCTTGAATATATGGTTTTGTTTGAATCTCTCCTTTATGTACTCTTATGCTCGGCTACTTTAATCCTTGTTATTTACTAAATCCCTTAAACCTTTGACGATTTTCGTCCAGCCCTTCTGCGATTTCTTGAATCTTTCTTCTGCACCTTGCCCCTGCCCTACGTCGTCAGTAATCACCAGAGTCGTTTTGCCATTTTCAAAGTTTAATGTATCTGTAACTATTGAGAAACTGGCATTTTCCGCTTTATCACCGGCATTGTTTAAACTGTATTTCAGTAGTTTTTCGGGTACTATTTCTAAAATCGTTCCTTTCAATTCTATCTTCTTAATCAGAAATATCCGACCAACAAACGTAATTGTACTGCCTACTTCCCAATCAGAAAAAACCTTGCAATGGAAAAAGTATTTCTTTGTTTTTTCGGGGTTAGTCAATGCATCCCATACTTCGGCAGGAGTTGCCTTTAATACGGTCTTTCTTTTTACAACGTATTCTTTCATAGTGCCTTGTTATTTTCTACTGATTCAGTCTAAAATAACGTGCCTGTGTATTTGAAAGAATTATTATTAGCAATTTAGTATATAAAACTGATGAAAAACTGTATTTTCCGGAGATAGATTTTGACACAGATAGGAAAAGTTAATATACAAGCATTCGAAATTAGAATGCA
>CALRLS020000435.1:0-4846 GCA_943368815.1 Cyanobium sp. NIES-981 | reverse complement strand
ATTCAAAAGTGCCGCTAAGCATCCACATTTTCAGAAAGACCCTTCCGAAAATAAAAACCTGCTGAATAATGAACATTACAAAAATCTTGAATGCTGAAGTCATACCGATAGCAGATTCCAGAATCAGGTAAAACAGTACCAATATTACTGCCACAACCAGAATAGCCCAGTAAATACGCATGGTTTTGAAATTATTGAAGATATAGCTGGCAGCTTTCCAGAATCCTAACCAGACATTTAAAGAGAAATTTTTGAATAGTATTACTTTGGCATAATTACCGATATTGAATACTACAGTAAATAAAAAGGCTGAAATCAGGAAAGAGGGGGTAAGCCATGCCATTTGTACAGGCTCAGTACTACCTTCTGATGCTATCATCGAAATACCCAAAAATATAAAAGTAATAATGCATACGCCCAGAAGTGCCAACAGTTCAATCAGAAAAACTAAAAAGAACTTGCTGAAATAGTGCAGAGAGTTTCTGAAAAACTCATTGAGCCTGAATGTGCCTCTTAATGCAAACTGAGAAAGAATACCTCCGGCAAAAAAGATGTTCATCACCAGATAAATAAGAGAGAGAATAAAACCCAAAAGCCAGAAAGGGGGTAGCGCCTTGCCGCTTTGGTTCAGGAAATCGATAATGATAGTAAAGCTAAAATCACTAACAAGTTTGTTGTATTCCAGAGAGCCCTGCGCTTCTGATTGAAGTACCTTGTAAAGGGGAACAGCTAAAATTAATCCAAGTGCTAAATTAACTATGAAAACTGTCAGAACCATTTTCCAGTTTCGGGCAGTTCGGTTAAATGCTTGGGAAAGTATCGTGAACATATTACATATTGGTTAGTTTTTCGTTGTTTTGGTGTCGCAATTTATCTCTTTTTGTCTTCTTTTCAATGTTTTTGCGAAATGCCTCTGTTAAGTCAATATTGGTTTGGTTGGCCAGGCATATCAACACAAATAATACATCAGCCATTTCATCGCCCAGGTCTTTGTCTTTATCTGATTCCTTTTCTGATTGTTCACCATAACGGCGGGCCATAATGCGGGCTACTTCACCTACTTCTTCCATCAGCATAGCCGTATTGGTAAGCTCATTAAAATACCTGACACCGATTGTCTTTATCCAGTTATCTACCTCTGATTGTGCTTCTGCAATAGTCATATTGAACGCATTTGTGAACTGCAAAACTAAGCAAAAAAAGTGCTCGAATTACATTCTACATCATGTCGTTGTTTTAGAGAAGGTTGTGGTGGTAGTGCCTTGAGAGCAAATATAGGTTAGTAATAATCAACAATACATAAAGGTATTTTTAAAAGGATTATGACACAAATTAATTTTCCTTTAATGGCCTACCCTGAAAATGAATATCTTTGTGATTGATTGTGAATTCTACCAGAAATCAGACAAAAATACCATCGTTTTTTTAAATTAACGCGTATAATGAACTTGTTAAAAAAGTATACAATTCAAAACAGACAATTGGCCTATTGCAGTTTAGTAGTTTTATTGCTGTCTTTCACTACTCTTGTATCTTGTAAGCAAACACAGAATTCTGCGACAAATGAAGCCGAGCAAATAAAATTGGTTAGTGCTCCGGCGTTCAATCAGGATTCGGCTTATGCTTTTGTTGAAACACAGGTAAAATTCGGCCCTCGTGTACCGAATACTCCGACTCACGTAAAAACCGGAGACTGGATGGTGAGAAAATTAAAGCAATACGGATTTGAAGTAACTGAGCAGAATTTTAAGCCTGTAACCTATGACGGAAAAACCCTGAATGCCCGAAATATTATCGGCTCTTATAATCCAACGGCTACTAAACGCATTTTATTGGCAGCACATTGGGATTCACGTCCGTTTGCCGACAAAGATGTTGTCAGGAAAGACGAGGCTATTGATGCAGCGAATGATGGCGCCAGTGGAGTAGGGGTGCTACTGGAAGTAGCACGGGCAATTCAGGCAGCTACACAAAAACCAAATATAGGCATTGACATTATTTTCTTTGATGCCGAAGATTGGGGTGAGAAAGATGATATGCAACCTTCGCAGGAAAAAGTCTACTGGTGTTTAGGGTCTCAATATTGGGCAAGCAATTTGCACAAACCTAATTATTCTGCCTATTTCGGTATTCTGCTGGATATGGTAGGAGCTAAAGGTGCTACTTTTCCCAAAGAGGCACAATCGGTGCAATTTGCCGGAGGTCTTAATAGTCAGATATGGAATATTGCCGGGCGTCTGGGTTATGGTCAGTATTTTATTCAGGAACAGGGTGCAGGTATTACCGATGATCATTTTTATGTAAACACAATAGCAAAAATCCCGATGGTTGATATTCTTCATCAGGAGCTAAACTCTAAGCGTACTTTCGGGGCATATCATCATACCCACGGAGATAATATGAGTATTATAGATAAGAATACTCTCAAAGCCGTTGGGCAGACGTTGATGCAGGTATTGTATCAGGAAAATGGGGGTGGATTATAAAATAGAAGAGGGGGCAAAGCTCCCTCTTCTATTTTATAACGAACCAGTTTAAACTTTTTATTTTATGACGAAAATGTGCGATTTTTTGATTAGACGAAGAGAAAAAATGAGTTCGTAGTAGAACTACGGACGAAATTTTTCTCTGAAGTATAATCGAAAAAGCGCCATTTGCAGTCGAAAGAAATAAGTTTAAACAGGTTCAACTATTACAACTTTTTATCTCTCTCTAATTTCTCAGCTTTGGCAAAGCTCTTCATTGCTGTTTCAATCATTGGGTCATCACTGTATACAATCTGATAATATTCATTATTCAGACCATTTTTTACACTGCGTTGCCAGATATGACGGGCAATGGCTGCTTTCAATTGAGATTTTACAAATTCTTTCGAATCGGCAAATTCTTTGGCGCTGTACTTTACACCGGTTTGTCCCAATATCCTGTTCATGTCACCAAGCATGGCATCACTTACCGTAAAGCCTTTCAGATAGCTATCAAATGATTGCTTTGATAAGTTTTTACGGTTTTCGTTGGCATAACTCATGGCATACTCACGAATAACGTTCCTGCCATACAATTCCATGAGATATTTGGTAATATGGCTTGTATCACGGGGTACAAATATATCAGGCGTAATACCGCCGCCACCATAAACCGCTCTGCCACCCATCGTTTTGAACTGCATTTTAGGGTTATTCTTGATACTATCGGCTATGAAATACTCTCCAGATTTACCTCTGTCGTCTAATTCATGCTCATAGTTTTCCAAATGTCCTTTTACATAAGGTTTCTGAATGCCTCTGCCGCTTGGGATATAATAACGTGAGATAGTCAGACGTAATTCTGAACCGTCAGAAAGCTGAATAGGTTGTTGTACCAGCCCCTTACCAAAAGTTCTGCGACCTACAACCAAGGCTCTGTCATAATCCTGCAATGAACCGGATACAATCTCAGAAGCCGAGGCGCTGCCTTCATCTACCAATACCACAACCGGGCCTTTTTCAAACATGCCATTGATATGCGCATTGGTCTTGCGGTTATTGCGGGCATCTTTTCCGTCTGTATAAACAATCACTCCTTTACCTGCTACCAGTTCGTCTACTATATCTGTGGCTCTGTCCATATATCCTCCCGGATTGCCACGTAAATCCAATAATAGCTGCTTCATACCTTGTTTTTGTAAGGCAGCCAGATTTTCTTTGAATTCATCGTAGGTAGTTTCTGTAAAACGGTTGATTTTCAGGTATCCGGTTTTTTTATCTGCCATAATATAGGCAGCATCTATCGAATACTGAGGTATTTTATCACGGATAACCGAAAACTTCAGCAAATCCTTGAAGCCCTTGCGTTTGATTTCCAGTTTGGCTTCCGAACCACGTTTACCTCTCAGATTAGCAAAGATATTCGTACTGCTTGCTTCTTTACCCGTCAGGCTATTATTATTTGCCTTGATAATGGCATCACCGCTTTGAATCCCTACAGCTTCAGAAGGGCCTCCGGCTAATGGTGTTACCACATACACGGTATCATTGAATACATTAAATTCAATACCAATGCCATCGAAACCGCTTTCAAGTTGAGAACGGGCCAGTTCTGCATCTTGCGGAGGGAAATAATAAGTATGTGGGTCAAGTTTTTCAAGCATTTTAGTGATTGAATAATCGACCAGACTATCAGTATTCACGCTATCTACATAACTTCTGTTAATATAGGTCAGGATTTCCCGAAACTTACTTGAACTACGGGATACATCGCCTTCAGGGCGACGGCCTCCAAAAAAAGTTGCGCCTATCAGAATACCCAAAGCAAGGGTAGTGCCTACAATGATAGGTGTTCGTACAGTAGCTTTGCTATTCTCTATTTTGTTTTCTTCCACTTTAGAACAATTATTTTATAAGAGCATGTTTAAATTTTGTTATTCTGACCGAAAAGTGCAGATTTTTTAGCTAGACAAGGCGCATTTTGCAGATGTAGCAAGCAGCTACATCGAAAAAATGCAACGCGGTATAGCTGAAAAAGATGCGCTTTGTAGGTCGAATCATAATTTTTAAACATGCTCTAAATGATGTCTTTGATTGTACGATAAATATAGCCATATCTCAATAAATTGTACCTATACCTTCGCATTAAATTGTAATTCCATGATTCACAGGGAATCACTCTATTAACAGAGAATGTGTCAAATAAATTTTATAGAGCCGATTATTTAGATAATTGATGTTACGCATTGATTTTTTATAGTTGACCATATAGTTTAAATTTACGAAAATATCAGTTAATTAAAAATGACCCAAGTAATAGACCTATATAGCGACTACTTAATTGTCAATCAAGGACAGGCCACGGCGACTGGTTTATCTGC
>CALRLS020000434.1:0-4869 GCA_943368815.1 Cyanobium sp. NIES-981 | reverse complement strand
TATTGCCTGAAAAGCCAGACTATAGGCCTTCATTTGTTTTACCATTGAGGCCAATCCATTTGAGCGCGTTTGTGCCAGATGGCTGCTTAAGCCTACTCTATTGATAAAATATAAGTCTGCATGTAGGATTTCCTCAGGGGTATGTCCCGAAAGTACTTTTAAAAGCATACTTACCAGTCCTTTTACTATAATTGCTTCGCTGTCTGCTTCAAATATCAATTTGTCTCCGTCCATATAGGCATTCAACCATACAATTGACTGGCAGCCCTTAATGATATTATCTTCGGTTTTGTATTTGTCAGCCAGTTTTGGCAGCTTTTTTCCTAAATCAATGATGTACTCATATTTCCCTTCCCAATCATCAAAAAGTTCAAATTCCTCAATGAGTTCATCCTGTATTTCGTTTATTGTCATGCTTTTCTGAATGAATTAAAGTACCATTTTCTTTACTTTCTCGATACCCTTCACGAGCTTGTCTATTTCTTCTTTGGTATTATAAACAGCAAATGAGGCTCTTGAAGTTCCGGGAATCCCGAATCGTTTCATTAATGGTTGCGTACAGTGGTGCCCTGTACGAACGGCTATTCCCTGTTGGTCGAGTATCACACCAATATCCTGTGGGTGGATTCCTTCAATGATAAACGAAATAACCGAAACCTTTTCTTTTGCCTGACCTATAATTTTTAAACCTTCAATCTTAGATAATTGTTCGGTGGCATAGGCTAATAATTCATTTTCATAGGCTGCCACATTTTCTCTCCCCAATTCTTCCAGGTATTCAATGGCAGTTTTTACTGCTATTACGTCTGCAATATTTGGTGTACCTGCTTCAAATTTATATGGCAACTCGTTATAGGTAGTTTTTTCAAACGTAACCTCCTTAATCATCTCTCCACCTCCACGATACGGTGGCATGGCTTCCAATAGTTCCTTTTTGCCATATAAGGCACCCATGCCCGTTGGACCATAGAGTTTGTGTGCTGAAAACACGTAGAAATCTACATCTAAATCCTGTACATCAATATTCAGGTGTGAAGTTGCCTGCGCACCGTCAATCAATACCTTTGCCCCTACTTCATGAGCTTTTTCAATAATAAACTTAACCGGATTAATCGTACCTAAAGCATTAGATACATGCACCACTGATACAAATTTCGTTTTTTCTGATAATAGTTTCTCATACTCATCCAGAATCAGTTCACCATTATCATTAATCGGAATCACTTTCAGTACACAGCCATTTTGCTCGCAAAGCATCTGCCAGGGCACAATATTAGAGTGATGCTCCATTGTGCTGATAATGATTTCATCACCAGCTTTTAGAAACTGACGGCCATAGGTTTGTGCCACCAGATTAATGCCATCGGTAGTACCATAAGTGAAGATAATTTCTTCTACATATCTTGCATTCAGGAATCTCTGTATCGTTTTGCGGGAGGCTTCAAAAGCAG
This sequence comes from Cyanobium sp. NIES-981, assembly GCA_943368815.1. Lineage (GTDB taxonomy): Bacteria > Bacteroidota > Bacteroidia > Cytophagales > Spirosomataceae > Emticicia. Next base: position 3,418 of record CALRLS020000434.1, on the reverse strand, counting down.
AAGTGGCTTTTTCGGCTAAATGATGTATCCCCCTGTGTATATTCGCATTATAATGACCATAATAATTGGCTAAGGCTTCCAGCACAGGCAATGGTTTTTGCGTGGTGGCTGCATTATCAAAATACACCAGGTCTTTACCATTTATCTTTTCGTCCAGAATCGGGAAATCTGCTCTTATTTTTTGAATATCTAACATTGTGGCTTTATCTGTTCTCAATTATTCTAACATCGAAAAAAACGTTTTAGTTTGCTTTAAGTAATCGGATACAATTAATTGACAATATCTTACCACGGAGTAACACCGAGTTTTGCACGAAGTTACACGGAGAATATATTGCAAAACCATGGGTAGGTCACTCCGTGCAACTCAGTGTTTTTTTACTTCGTGAAACTCCGTGGTTTAAAATTTTAATCGCAATTAATACTTTCTCATTACTTAGCTAATAAATGCATATACTAAAGCTTATGCCTTAATTTTAAAACCTCAAAACAAAATGCTGTTTAGGCTGCTTTTTTCTGAAAAACACAATACCTACCCAGAAAATATCAATTGAAACTGTTACCTGTGGATGGCTTTTAATAAAGCCCCATGCCTTTTTCATTCCATCAGACCAATAAATATCATCAAATATAAAACAGGTATCGTCATGCACTTTCGTTAAGCATTTCTCAAAATAATCAATGGTTGGTTCGTATTGGTGGTTGGCATCAAAAAAGGCAAAATCAATTTTTTCTGTTTTGTCTAATTGTGCTTGCAGGGTATTATTCAAATCACCTATGAGGATTTCTACATTCTGAATGCCTAATTCTCTGAAATTCTCTTCCGCTATTCGCACTGTATTGGGGCAGCCTTCAAATGAATAGACTTTCCCGTTTGGATTAGCCTTTGACAGATACGCTGTTGTTACTCCTAAAGAAGTACCCAAATCAAGAACTGACTGGTAATTGTAATACTTAATGATTCTATTAAAAAGCTGAGCTAGTTCCGCAGGCTTTTGTGAGTTTTTTGCAATATCCTTTATCTTTCTTCTATTGGACCTGCTTAATTTTGAACCTGCTCCTAAATCTACAATTTCAATTTCCCGTTCATCTGCCAATAAGCTTTTTCTTAAAGTTTCTATTTCTGAAAAATCATTTTCGGTTGAAGAATGCTTCAGCACTTTGAGATAAAACTCAAATAGAAAGGGGGAATGCAGACTATGCTCGTTCTTAGCGAGAAAGAGATATTTGAGGTAATCAAGAATCATGGGTGCAAAAATAACAAAAGCACCGCTAAAAGCAGTGCCTTTGTTATTTATTTACCAAAAACTCAAATTTACCAATCAACTCAAATTCTTAAGAAACTATTACTGTTCAATTTCTGCCTGTTTCTTTACTGTGGTAAAAGCAAGTGTTTCTCCTTCACCACTATAATCAACCAATACAGTGTCTCCTTCTTTCATTTCACCTTTCAGAATCTCCTCTGCTAATGGGTCTTCAACATATTTCTGAATGGCTCTGTTCAATGGTCTTGCACCATATTGTTGGTCATATCCTTTATCAGATAAGAAATCTTTTGCTTTATCAGTCAATTCGATTTGATAGCCAATATTAGTGATACGTTTAGTAAGGCGTTTCAAAGCAATGTCGATAATTTTATGGATGTCTTCACGACTCAATGAATTAAAGACAATCACATCATCCAGACGATTCAGGAATTCAGGTGAGAATGTTTTTCTCAAAGCATTCTGAATAGTGCTTTTTACCATTTCATCCACATTATCAGTACGAGACTTCGTGGCAAATCCAATACCCGAACCAAAATCTTTCAGGTCGCGTACCCCGATGTTTGAGGTCATGATGATAATCGTATTACGGAAATCAACTTTTCGTCCCAGACTATCAGTCAAAACACCATCGTCAAGCACCTGCAACAAGATATTGTATACATCAGGGTGAGCTTTTTCAATCTCATCCAACAATACTACCGAATATGGTTTTCTACGGATTTTCTCTGTCAACTGACCACCTTCTTCATAACCTACGTATCCCGGAGGCGCTCCGACCAGGCGAGAGATGCTGAATTTCTCCATATACTCACTCATGTCGATTCTTATCAGGGCATCTTCTTTATCAAACAGGTATTCGGCAAGGGTCTTAGCTAATTCGGTTTTACCAACACCGGTAGGGCCTAAGAAAATAAATGAACCGATTGGTTTTCTAGGGTCTTTTAAGCCTACACGTGTACGTTGAAACGACTTCACTAATTTTTCAACTGCCGGGTCTTGTCAGATAATTCTTCCACGTAAAGCGTCTCCCATTTTAAGGATTTTCTCTCCCTCGTTCATATTCACACGCTTCACAGGTATTCCGGTCATCATCGCTACTACGTCAGCTACATTGTCTTCTGTTACTTTATAGCGTTTCGTTTTAGCTTCTTCTTCCCAGGCTGCTTTCGCACGATCCAATTGCTCTAAAAGTTTCTTTTCACGGTCGCGTAATTGCGCTGCTTCTTCATAGCGTTGGCTCTTAACAACCTGATTTTTCTCTTTCTTTATCAATTCAACCTGTTCTTCCAGAAATATAATATCCGCTGGTACTGAAATATTATTGATATGCACACGGGCACCTACTTCATCTAATACGTCGATAGCTTTATCCGGCAAATAGCGGTCAGTAATATATCTTTCTGATAATTTTACCGCTGCATCCAAAGCTTCGGGCGTATATGTAACGTGGTGGTGGTCTTCGTATTTATCTTTGATATTGTTCAGAATCTCGATGGTTTCTTCCACAGAAGTGGCTTCTACCATTACCATCTGGAAACGACGTGCCAAAGCACCATCTTTTTCAATATACTGACGATACTCATCAAGGGTTGTTGCACCAATGCATTGAATGTCTCCACGAGCCAAAGCAGGTTTAAACATATTCGATGCATCAAGTGAGCCACTGGCACCACCTGCTCCAACAATGGTATGAATCTCATCGATAAACAAAATCACATCCGGCGATTTCTCCAATTCATTCATCACCGCTTTCATGCGTTCTTCAAACTGTCCTCTGTATTTGGTACCTGCTACCAGCGACGCGAGGTCAAGGGTAACAACTCTTTTACCGAATAAGATACGGGACACTTTTTTCTGCACTATGCGCAACGCTAAGCCTTCGGCAATAGCGGTTTTACCAACACCCGGCTCACCAATCAGAATCGGGTTATTTTTCTTACGTCTTGACAGAATCTGGGCTACACGCTCAATTTCTTTCTCACGTCCAACAATCGGGTCTAATTTGCCTACTTCGGCCAATTTTGTCAAGTCACGTCCAAAATTATCCAAGACTGGTGTTTTAGATTTTTCGGGGTTTTTCGGGTCATTTCTTTGCTGAGAATATCCAGATCCACTTCCGAAAATTCTTTCATCATCATCATCAGTTTCGG
>CALRLS020000433.1:0-4873 GCA_943368815.1 Cyanobium sp. NIES-981 | reverse complement strand
CTTGCCATCCAGCCGACAGAATCATTTATAAAGAAAATATCCCAAATATAAGCGGTAGACCCACTGGCGAGTTGTGTCCAGGTGCTTCCATCATTAGTAGTTAAAACCCTACTATTGAAAGAGAAGGCCCACCCTTTGGTAGGACTTATAAAAAAGGCTTTAACAAAATTATGAAAATTATATTCAGATAGCTGTTCAGTCCAGTTTGTACCACCATTGGTGGTCTTAAGTATGGTGTTGTAGTCTCCCATAGCCCAACCCTCAGTAGCTGAGCTGAAATGAACGCCTGACAAGCTGACAGCTGTACCTGTTGTCTGGCTGGTCCAGGTTGAACCACCATTTGTAGTAGTAAGTACCTTACCCTCATTACCTACCACGCAGCCATTGGTAGCAGAGGTGAATGAAATGCCATTTAATTGCTGGGTGATTCCTGAAGTCTGGGCAGACCAGGTACTGCCACCGTTGCTGGTGGTAAGAATTGTTCCGCTATTCCCCACAGCCCAGCCTTGTGTGCCTGAAACAAATACTATTTTACGCAAAATGCGTGATGAGCCGGAGGTCTGAGCCGACCAGGTAGCGCCGCCGTTTGTGGTGATAAGAATAGTACCCGCTGAGCCTACGGCCCAACCCTGGGTGCTTGAGGTGAAATATACACTATAAAGGTCTTGTGTAGTGCCGGAGGTCTGAGCCGTCCAGGTAGTGCCGCCGTTATTGGTTGTCAGAATAGTACCAGATGCTCCAACTGCCCAACCCTGCGTACTGCTTACAAAGTAAATGCCCAGTAAATTTCTGGTAACTCCTGTGGTTTGGTCTCTCCAGGTAGCCCCTCCGTCAGTCGTATGCAGTATTTTACCTCCGTTACAGGCCATCCACCCTTCGGTAGTGCTCGTAAAAAAACCATCGTTGATAAAGCTTGTAAGATAATTGGAATTGGCAACTTCAGTTGGCGCTTTCCAGCTTTGTGCCTGTGTATTACTGATACTGATAAGTTCAGTAAGTATAATTAATAACAAAGGGATAATACGGTAAAATATTCTTTTCATAAGGGTAGAGATTTTTATTCAATAGCGTTTTACTAAATGGCAGAGGCTTCGTGATTTGTACTTTAGGGTATATAGTTCTGTATTTCGGGCAGGCGGTTTATCGTCTGATAGTTTTTCTCAGTTGCTTGGTTCTTCGTCTGGATACCTGTATCACTTCGTTATTATTCAGCCTTATAGAGCTACCTCCCTTTTCGTATTCCGTTATAAAATCGAGATTTACTAGCACCGATCGGTTGGGTCTGAAAAAAGAGTACTCCGGAAGCCGTCTGGCCAGTGTGCCAAGCGTAGTAGAAGATAAAAAGCTACTGCCATCTTCCAGATATACCTGGGTATAGTTGGTATCAGCCTTTAATAATAAGATTGTTCTGGGGTCAATTTTATGCTTTCCAAAATGAATCAGTAAAGAGTTGTTCATGGTAGAAATTCTGTTTTTTTTGAGCTGGGAATGTGTCTCAAAAGTAGAACAGGAAGGCCTCCGGCTGTTATCTCGTTTCGGATAATCTTTAGCTCATTTCGGACATTTTCATTAAAAACAGGGTGTTTTATATAGCTGAAGTATAATCCGGTGAAGATAATGCAGTGAAATTTCAGTATTTCATAAATTCATCTCTTAATAAAATTCAATTACGTATAGGCATAGATACTTCGTTTTAGGTTTATATTTGCTTAATAATCAGACCTGAAATCTGAATTTTACCCAAAAGTAATTTTATCAAACTCATGAGTCCTGCTATCAACTTTTTCAAGCTGTTTTTCCCGGGAGTCTTAATGGTGCTGTTTTCGGTACCTTCATCGGGGCAGAAAAGCCTTGGTGAATACCTGGATTTAAGAGGCCAGGCCCGCTTTGACAGCCTGGAAATAAGACAGGAACTGATACGTGAAAAGGCTGATAGTGTGACAGTATTTGCTGATATAAAACAGATAAAGGATTATGCACTTAAAACCAAAGATCCGCTGCTGGATATTTTTGCGGATTATTTGAAAGGAGCTTACTACCTGCATGGGAAGCAGAAGAAAAGAGAAAATTTGTATGAGTACTTTCTGAATATTCAATCTGATCTCAAAAAACTACCCGTCACCCCTCTTACAGAAATGTTTCATGGAAATCTGCAAAGTATACTGGGTGTAGCTGCTTACTATAAACGTGACCAATCTGACATAACCATCAGCCATTTTCTTTCTGCCGATTTAATATATCGAAAATTGGGGTACGACAAAGTTCTGTTTGCTGCAAACAAACTGGCTAATATAGGCCAGTACTATTATGACAGGGTAAACGATTACGACCTTTCGCTCCGTTATCTGAGAGAGGCTGAGAAATATGTGCAAAAAGATCCGATAGATATTCATCGGATACTTTTTTATCGGACTCTGGCAAAATGCCTTGTAGAAAAAAAACAATATGCCGAGGCCATCAGATACAACAAACTTGGAATAGCACAGGTAAGGCTAAAGAAAGACAGTGTCAGAATAGGCGCCCTTAGTGGTAATATTGGTGAAATAATTCTTAATCATTTTCCTAATCCACTGCAGGCAGAGCCTTATTTTCTGAAAGAACTGCAATTAAGGTTACGTTATTCACCTAATGGCGCCGACGATATTGCCAAAGTATATGGTAATCTTTGCCTGATAGAAGGCTTGAAATATAACCGTGAAAAGGTAAATCAATACTACAATAAAGCCATAAAAGAACTAAAGGTGTATGAGATGGAGAAAACGCCATATGTCGTTAACTATGCCCTGAAAGTAATTTATAAGAACCGGATGGCTGCCGATACGCTTCTGGGAGATTATAAAAATGCACTCCTTCATGAAAGATTATACAATCAGGTTATATCAGAGTTAAATAAACAGGAATTAAAGGTTGTAACCAATGAGGCTTCTGCCAGATTTGAGTCCGAAAAATTTAAACTTCAGGCCGAACTGGCAAATGTCCAGGCGCGGCATTCACGCTTCTGGATACTGTTTATCTCATTATTGTTGCTGGTAGTAGTGGTTGGTGCTTACTTTATTTATAACTACCAGCGATTAAAACGAAACAAACTGGCCCAACAATTGTCTTTTGAGCTTAAAGAAGCCGAAAGACTGAGTGAACTGGACACGCTCAAGACCCGCTTTTTCAATAATGTATCGCATGAATTCCGTACACCACTCACGCTTCTGGTCGGCCCCCTGTCTGATTTAAGGAAAAAATTTCCGAAGGAAGAACTATTAAACTTAATGCAACGGAATCTGGAAAGGTTACAGACCCTTATCAATCAGTTACTTGATTTGTCGAAACTCGAAGCCGATAAAATGGATCCTCACATACAGGAGGGTGACCTGGCTTATTTCCTGAAGAATCTTCTGGCCTCGTTTGAATCATTGGGTGAAAGCAAGGGTGTCCGTTTTAATTACCCTAAACATATCTCTTCACACATAGTCTGTTTTGATGCGGATAAAACCGAAAAAATCATTACTAATCTTGTATCCAATGCTTTTAAGTTTACACCCGAAAAAGGTCAGATAGACGTTGACATTGCCATTACGGCCAACCGCTTTACCCTGACAGTTAAAGACAGCGGCATTGGTATCGACCATGAACGTCTGCCCCATATCTTTGACCGTTTTTATCAGATAGATAACAGTAATCAACGGAACTACGAAGGCACCGGTATCGGGCTGGCGCTTGTAAAAGAATTAGTAGAGGTTTTAAAAGGGGAAATTAAAGTAGAAAGCCAGATTGGAAAAGGTACGGTTTTTACGATAAGTATCCCATGCGATAAGCTAAGCTGGGAGAAATACCTGGTTAATGAACCACTGGCAATAAAAGAGCGGGAGACTAAAGTCATTTTAGAGCAGAATCAAGTCATTGCTGATAAAAAAGCAGCTAGTGAACTACCCATTTTGCTGATTGTAGAAGCCGCTGACGGACAGGAAGGATATGAAAAAGCAATTGAAATAGTACCGGATTTAGTTATTTGTGATCTGATGATGCCGCGCCTGGACGGCTTTGAATTTTGCAAACTTGTTAAATCAGATATTCGGACTAACCATATTCCGGTTATTATGCTCACCGCTAAGGCAGCGCTTGAAGACAGGCTGGAAGGCCTTGAACTTGGCGCTGATGATTATCTGGCAAAACCGTTTAATACAGAAGAGCTGCAAATCAGGGTACGGAACCTGATAAACATCAGGCAGGTATTGCGTGATAAATACAGCCTGAAAATTGCTGAAAGTATAGTTAGAACAACTGCGAAGGACGATTCAATTGATAATCTATTTTTACGCAAACTGAGCAGTATTATTGAGAAAAACATCTCTGACAGCAGCTTTAATGTGGAGATTCTGGCAGAAGAAATGAATATGACTTCGGTTCAGCTACGCCGAAAACTAAAAGCAGTCACCAACCAGACTGCCATAGAATTTATCAGAAATTACAGGCTTGAAAAAGCCGCTGAAATGCTTCAGAATAAATTAACAAGTGTTTCTGAAGTGGCCTTTCTGGTTGGTTTTGAGAGCTTATCTTATTTCTCAAAAGTGTTTCAGGAAAAATTCGGCAAACTTGCTTCAGAGTGGTAGGGGTGGGTAATTTAATAAACCTCTATTAGAAGAATGACAATTTTGTAATATCCCCGGGGAGACAGAGCTTCCTTTCTCTTTACAACCCTTCTTTGCTTAAACAGATTTACTATCAATTACTTAGTCATTCCTTAAAATATATGTAACTCATTGATTTGTAGTGATTTAGGCAAAAGAAAAGATTAATTTTGTTTGTGTAAAATTGCCAGTTTTTGTATATTTACCTATCAAAAACTGGCAAAATGTTAGGTAAAATAAAACCTGATTCA